>NZ_RAWQ01000056.1:0-46675 GCF_003668965.1 Corallococcus sp. AB030 | reverse complement strand
GGCCGGGGTGGGGCTCACCTACGACTTGATTGAACGGCACCGGGACACCCAACCCTGGACGGTGTCGGTGGTGGTGCGCAGGACCTGGACGGACTCGGGGACTCGCACGGACGTGTCCTTCGACGTGACGGTGCCACTGGCGATGTTCTTTGGGACCCGGATCCCCGCCCCCGAGGATGGAGGGGCGTCTTCGGAGTAGCCCCGGGGCGGACCCCGTACTATGGGAGGTCCACCATGAACTTCGAGCTGACCGACATCCAGCGCGAGATCCAGCGGCTGTGCCGCGAGTTCGCCGCCAAGGAGCTCATCCCCAACGCCCGCAAGTGGGACGAGCAGCACGCGTGGCCCACGGACGCGGTGAAGAAGCTGGCGGAGCTGTCCCTGCTGGGCATCGCGGTGCCGGAGGAGTGGGGCGGCGCGGGCCTGGACAACGTCTGCTACGCCATCGCCATGGAGGAGATTTCGCGCGGCTGCGCCTCCACCGGCGTGATCATGAGCGTGAACAACTCGCTCTACTGCGACCCGGTGTCCAAGTTCGGCACCCCCGAGCAGAAGGAGCAGTTCCTCAAGCCCTTCGCCAGCGGTGAGAAGCTCGGCTGCTTCGGCCTCACGGAGCCCGAGGCCGGCAGCGACGCCGCCGCCCAGAAGACCGTCGCCGTGAAGCGGGGCGACGAGTACATCATCAACGGCTCCAAGAACTGGATCACCAACGGCCCCAAGGCCGACGCCATCGTCCTCATCACGATGACGAACCGGGAAGCGGGCAACAGGGGCATCACCGCGTTCCTGGTGCCCACCAACACCCCCGGCTTCACCCGCGCGGAGCCCGACAAGAAGATGGGCATCAGCGCCGCCTGGTCCTGCTCCATGTTCTTCGAGGACATGCGCGTCCCGGAGAAGTACCGCCTGGGCAAGGAGGGCGAGGGCTTCAAGGTCGCCATGTCCACCCTGGACGGCGGCCGCATCGGCATCGCGTCTCAGGCGCTGGGCATCGCGCGCGCGGCCTTCGAGGAAGCCGTTCGCTACTCGGGTGAGCGCAAGACGTTCGGCAAGGCCATCCGCGAGCACCAGGCCATCCAGTTCATGATCGCGGACATGGCCATGGAGATCGACGCGGCCCGCCTGCTCGTGTGGCGCGCGGCGCTGATGAAGGACAAGGGCGTGCGCCACAGCCCGGAGAGCGCCATGGCCAAGCTCTACGCCAGCGAGATGGCCAGCCGCGTGGCCAACAAGGCCCTGCAGATCCACGGCGGCATGGGCTACAGCAAGGAGATGGACGCCGAGCGCCACGTGCGCGACGCGCGCATCACCGAAATCTACGAGGGGACGAGCGAGATCCAGCGCATCGTCATCTCCGCCAACCTGCTGAAGGAGTAGTCACCCGGCCATGAAACGCGCGCTCCTCCCCGTGCTGTTCCTGTCCCTGGGCCTGGCGTCTCCGCTGGCGCTCGCCCAGGGCACGTCGAAGAAGAAGGCCGCGGCCACGCCGGCTCCGGCCACGACGTCCGCGCCCAAGAAGGACGACGGGCTGGACGTCAGCAAGCTGCCCTTCACCCCGGACTCCATCCGCCAGGTGATTGCCCACCACATGCCTCGGATCCAGGAGTGCTACGAGGACCACATGGTGGAGAAGGACAAGAAGGTGGAGGGCCTGCTCCGCACCACCTTCACCATCACCGCGGAAGGTGCCGTGCGCAGCGCGAAGATCGACAAGCACGGCAGCACGCTGAAGGATGCGGGCCTCAACGATTGCGTGGTGGCGGTGCTGTCGTCCCTGGACTTCCCCAAGCCCCCGGACGGCCGCGACCACCCCATCGAGTACCCGTTCAACCTCAAGGCCATCGAGTAGGGCTTCCGAGCCCCCCAAGGACGCCCGCGCCCGTGAACTTCGACCTCACCGAGACCCAGACGCTCATCCGTGACACCGCTCGCAAGTTCGCCCGCGAGCGCGTGGCCCCGCACGCCCGCGCGTCCGACCGCGAAGAGCGCTTCGACCCGGAGGTCTTCAAGGCCCTGGCCGAAGTGGGCCTGCTGGGCGTGAACCTGCCGGGCAAGTACGGCGGCGCGGAGGCCGGCGTCGTGTCCTACGCGCTGGCCATGATGGAGATGGCCGCCGCGGACGCCTCCGTGTCCGTGGCCATGGCCGTCACCAACATGTGCGGCGAGCTCATCCACGCGGTGGGCACCGACGCGCAGCGGGAGAAGTTCGTCACGCGCATCACCTCCGGTGAGGCCGTCGTGGGCGCGTTCGCGCTGAGCGAGCCGCACGCGGGCTCCGACCCCGGCGCCATGCTCACCACCGCCGTGAAGCGCGGCGACAAGTACGTGCTCAACGGCAGCAAGCAGTGGATCACCTCTGGCGCCTACGCGGGCGTCATCGTCGTGTGGGCCCGCACGGGGCAGTCCGGCAACAAGGGCCTGTCCTGCTTCATCGTGGAGGGCGGCGCCAAGGGCCTCCACGTGGGCAAGCACGAGGACAAGATGGGCCTGCGCGCGTCCAACACCGTGGGTCTCACCTTCGAGGACTGCGAAGTCCCCGCGGAGAACCTCCTGGGCAAGGAGGGCGACGGGTTCCGTCTGGCCATGATGGCGCTGGACGGCGGGCGCATTGGCATCGCGGCGCAGGCGTGCGGCACGGGCCGCGCGGCGCTGGAAGCGACCGTCTCCTACACCAAGGACCGCAAGGCCTTTGGCCAGGCCGTGGCGGACCTGCAGGGCCCGCGCTTCATGATGGCGGACATGCGCACCCAGCTGGACGCCGCCGAGCTGCTGACCCTGCGCGCCGCCGCCCTCAAGGAGGCCGGCCAGCCGTTCACTCGCGAGGCTTCCATGGCGAAGCTGTTCGCCAGCGAGATGAGCAACAAGGTCGCGGACAAGGCCGTGCAGCTGCACGGTGGTTACGGTTACATCGACGAGTTCCCGGTCGAGCGTTACTTCCGGGACGCGCGCGTGCAGACCATCTACGAGGGCACCAGCGAGGTGCAGCGGATGGTCATCGCCCGGGAAACATTCCGGCGCGAGGGGTAACACTCCGCTTGTCCCACCTGGGGCGAGCGGGCAGGGGGCACCGGCCGGGTAGGACAGATGCGGACGCGGCCGGGCGTTCATAGAACACGGATCACGACTTGGGGCGGTGCACCGCTTGACTCCTGTAAACCCAGGTGTCTAGGGTGCGCGGCTTCCAACCAGCCTTGCGTTCCCATTCAGGGGACACCCGCGGTCTCCCGTCGCTCCCCGCAGGCGGCCGCGCACCCATTCAAACAGGGGGCAGTTGTACCGTTCCAAGGACTTCCCATTCATGCAGCAGAACGTGAACCAGCAGATCGACGGCGGTGACGAAGACTTCGCGGCGATGTTCGAGGCCTCGCTCAAGGAGCGTGGCGGCGACGGAATCCTGAAGGAAGGCGAGATCGTCAAGGGCACGGTCGTGCAGGTGACGAAGGATTTCGCGATCGTGGACATCGGCTACAAGTCCGAGGGTCAGGTCCCGATCTCCGAGTTCACCAACCCCCGCGGCGAAGTCACCGTGAAGGCCGGTGACCCCGTCGAGGTCCTCCTGGAGAGCCGCGAGAACGACACCGGCATGGTCGTCCTCTCCAAGGAGAAGGCCGACAAGATGCGCATCTGGGACGAGATCTCCGCCGCTTGCGAGCGTGATGAGATCGTCAAGGGCACCATCGTCGGTCGCGTGAAGGGTGGCCTCTCCGTCGACATCGGCGTGAAGGCGTTCCTGCCTGGCTCCCAGGTCGACATCCGCCCTGTGCGCAACCTTGATCAGTACATCTCGAAGGAATTCGAGTTCAAGGTCATCAAGTTCAACAAGAAGCGCGGCAACATCGTCCTCTCTCGCCGCGTGCTGCTGGAGAAGCAGCGCGAGGAGATGAAGAAGGAGACCCTCAAGAACCTCAAGGAGGGTGCGGTCCTCAAGGGCGTGGTCAAGAACCTCACGGACTACGGCGCCTTCATCGACCTCGGCGGCATCGACGGCCTGCTGCACATCACCGACATGTCCTGGGGCCGCATCGGTCACCCCAGCGAGATGTTCAACGTCGGTGACGAAGTGCGCGTCGTCGTCCTCAAGTTCGACCCCGCGCAGGAGCGCGTCAGCCTGGGCCTCAAGCAGATCCAGGAGGACCCGTGGCACCGCGCCGACGAGAAGTACCCCGTCGGTACCCGCGTCGCCGGCAAGGTCGTGTCGATCACCGACTACGGCGCGTTCATCGAGATCGAGCAGGGCGTGGAGGGCCTGGTGCACGTGTCCGAGATGTCCTGGACCAAGCGCCTCAAGCACCCGTCCAAGATCCTGGAGGTCGGCCAGACGGTGGAGGCCGTCGTCCTCGACATCGATCCGAAGGCCAAGCGCATCGCGCTGGGCATGAAGCAGATCGAGCAGAACCCCTGGACGCTGCTCGAGGACAAGTACCCGATCGGCTCCGTCATCAAGGGCCAGATCCGCAACGTCACCGACTTCGGCGTGTTCGTCGGCGTCGAGGAGGGCGTGGACGGCCTGGTGCACGTGTCCGACATCTCCTGGACCCAGCGCATCAAGCACCCGGGCGAGATGTTCAAGAAGGGCGACGAGGTCGAGGCGGTGGTCCTCAACATCGACGTCGAGAACGAGCGCTTCAGCCTGGGCATCAAGCAGCTCCAGCCGGACCCCTGGGAGACGCTGTCCGAGCGCCTGCCCGTGGGCAGCCGCGTGAAGGGCAAGGTCACCAAGGTCACCGACTTCGGCGCGTTCGTGGAGATCGAGCCGGGCATCGAGGGCCTCGTCCACGTCTCCGAGCTGAAGGAAGAGCGCGTGGAGAACCCCCGCGACGTGGTGAGCGAGGGCCAGGATGTCGAGGTGAAGCTCATCGACATCAACACCCCGGACCGCAAGGTGGCGCTGTCCATCAAGGCGCTCATCGGCGAGGGCGAGGACTACCGCGAGTACCTGCGCAAGCAGGCCGAGGGTTCCAAGGCCCGCCTGGGCGACGTCATGGCCTCCAAGCTGAAGAAGTAATCAGCCCAACGTCTTGACGTGAATAGCGGCCGGGTTCCCCAGTGGGAGCCCGGCCGTTTCCATTTGATTCGGCGGAAAGCGCCCGTGATAAGTGCCTTTCCGGCGCTTTTCTCTTTTACAGACGGTTCCCTCTCCAGGAGGCAATTCCATGGCTCGTGAAGTCGTCATCGTGGGCGCGGCCCGTACCCCCATCGGCTCCTTCCAGGGAGCGCTGTCCAAGCTCACCGCTCCCCAGCTGGGCGCCATCGCCATCAAGGCGGCGCTGGAGCGCGCGGGCGTGAAGCCGGAGGCCGTGCAGGAGGTCATCATGGGCTGCGTCCTGCAGGCGGGCGTGGGCCAGGCCCCCGCGCGTCAGGCCACCATCTTCGCGGGCCTCCCGGACACCGTCCCGGCCGTCACGCTGAACAAGGTCTGTGGCTCCGGCCTCAAGGCCGTCATCGCCGCGGCGCAGTCCATCGCCCTGGGTGACGCGGACGTCGTCGTCGCGGGCGGCATGGAGTCCATGTCCAACGCGCCCTACATCAGCCACACGATGCGCGGCGGTTCCCGCATGGGCAACGTGGAGTTCAAGGACGCGATGATCTCCGACGGCCTCTGGGACGTGTACGGCAACGTCCACATGGGCAACTGCGCCGAGGAGTGCTCCACCTCGCAGGGCATCAGCCGCGCGCAGCAGGACGAGTTCGCGCTGGAGTCCACGCGCCGCGCCATCCAGGCCCAGAAGGAAGGCCTGTTCGCGGCGGAGATCGTCCCCGTGCAGATCCCGGGCAAGAAGCCGGATGAGTTCACCACCGTCTCCGAGGACGAGGGCCCCAAGAACGCCAAGCCGGACAAGATCCCGGGCCTGAAGCCGGTGTTCAAGAAGGACGGCACCGTGACGGCCGCCAACGCGTCCTCTATCAACGACGGCGCCGCGGCGCTGGTGCTGATGAGCGAGGAGAAGGCGAAGGCGGAAGGCCGCACCATCCTGGGCCGCATCAAGGGCTACGCGCAGGCCGCCCGCAAGCCGGTGGAGTTCACCATCGCGCCGGCGGACGCCATCAACACGCTGCTCACGAAGCAGAACGTGACGGCCAAGGACGTGGACCTCTGGGAGATCAACGAGGCCTTCTCCGTGGTGGCCATCGCCAACAACCGCATCCTCGGCCTGGATCCGGCCAAGGTGAACGTGCGCGGCGGCGCGGTGGTGCTGGGCCACCCGATTGGCGCGTCCGGCGCTCGCGTGCTCGTCACGCTGCTCCAGACGATGAAGGACCAGGACAAGAAGCGTGGCGTGGCGTCGCTCTGCATCGGCGGCGGCGAAGGCATCGCGCTGATGGTCGAGCGCTGAGGACCCGACCGCATGAACAAGGTCTACGCGAGCGCGGATGAGGCGGTCGCCGACATCCCGGACAACATCACTCTCATGAGTGGTGGGTTCGGGCTGTGCGGCAACCCCGAGAATCTCATCACGGCCCTGCACAAGAAGAACGTGAAGGGCCTCACCATCATCTCCAACAACTGCGGCACCACGGAGCTGGGGCTGGGCATCCTCCTGCAGAACAAGCAGGTGAAGAAGATGGTCGCCAGCTACGTGGGGGAGAACAAGGAGTTCGAGCGGCAGTTCCTCTCCGGCGAGCTGGAGGTGGAGCTGAACCCGCAGGGCACGCTCGCGGAGCGCATCCGGGCCGGGGGCTGCGGCATCGGCGGGTTCTTCACGCCGACGGGCGCGGGCACCCAGGTGGCGGAGGGCAAGGAGTCGCGCATGATCGACGGGCGGCTCCACGTCCTGGAGACGCCGCTGAAGGCCGACTTCGCCATCGTGCACGCGTGGAAGGCGGACACCTGGGGCAACCTGGTGTTCCACAAGACGGCTCGGAACTTCACTCCCATGATGTGCATGGCCGCCAAGGTCACCATCGTGGAGGCGGAGCACATCGTGCAGCCGGGCGAGCTGGACCCGGACCTGGTGCACATCCCGAGCATCTTCGTGCACCGCATCGTGCAGGCGCAGAACCTCCAGAAGTGGATCGAGCGGCGGACCGTCCGCAAGAAGGCGTCCTGAGCCATGCCCCTGACTCGTGAACAGATCGCGCAGCGCATCGCCCAGGAGCTGAAGGACGGCTTCTACGTGAACCTGGGCATCGGCATCCCCACGCTCGTGCCCAACTACATCCCCCACGGGGTGGAGGTGGTGCTCCAGTCGGAGAACGGCCTGCTCGGCATCGGGCCTTACCCCGAAGAGGGGAGCGAGGACCCGGACCTCATCAACGCGGGCAAGGAGACGGTGACGCTGGTGAAGGGCTCCGCCTTCTTCGACTCCGCGCTGTCCTTCGGGATGATCCGCGGCGGCCACATCGACCTGGCCGTGCTGGGCGCCATGGAGGTCAGCGAAGAGGGTGACCTGGCCAACTGGATGATCCCCGGCAAGATGGTGAAGGGCATGGGCGGCGCCATGGACCTGGCCGTGGGTGCCAAGCGCATCTACGTGGCCATGGAGCATGCCAACAAGGACGGGCAGCCCAAGATCCTGAAGAAGTGCTCGCTGCCTTTGACGGGCCTCAAGTGCGTGCACCACATCGTCACGGACCACGCGTTCATGGACGTGACGCCGGAGGGACTGGTCCTCCGCGAGCTGGCACCCGGACTGACGGTGGAACGGGTGCAGCAGCTCACCGAGCCGAAGCTGAAGATCGCGCCCGACCTGCGCGAGATGAAGTTCCAGGCCTGACGTGGAGTGCTAGGGTGCGCTTCCGTCTCCTCGGGTGGGACGGAAGCCACCATCCCCCGGGGAACGGAGCACCTCATGGCTGACACCTTGGAGAAGCCTGTCCCCGCGCCTCGCGCGCACCGCATCGACCATGAGCTGCCCGTGGCGTACCGCACGGTGGCGGGCTTCGTGACGGACTGGGCGGTGAACCTGTCGCGCGGCGGGCTCTACATCAACACGCAGCAGCCGTTGCCGGTGGGCACGGTGGTGCGCCTGTTGGTGTCGCTGCCGGGCGCCAGCTTCCCGGTGGACCTGTCCGGGAAGGTGACCCGCACGAACCCCCAGGGGACGCCGGGCTCCGAGGTGCCGGGGATGGCGGTGGAGTTCCTGGACGTTGACGATGAGAAGCGGTCGCGCATCGAAGCGTTCGTGGAGCGCCTGCGGGAAGCCCTGCCGGCGGACGAGCGTGGCAGTGCGACCCGGAAGTAGGGCGGCCCCACCCAGGCGGCCCCCTCGAGTGCGCCTGCGATGACGACGCTGCCCGAATCCCCCATTGAACTGACGATTGAACGGCTGGGCCAGCTGGGTGAAGGCGTGGCCCAGTGGGAGGGGCGCACCGTCTTCGTGCCCGGCGCCTTCCCCGGCGACACCGTGCGCGTGCGCCTGGAGTCCCAGGGCAAGGTCCTGCGCGGCCTGTTGGGCCAGGTGCTGACGGACGGTGCGGAGCGCGTGTCGTCGCGCTGCGTCCTGTCCGACGCGTGCGGCGGCTGTGACTGGCTGGAGCTGTCCGTCCCGGCGCAGCGGTCCGCGAAGCAGGAGATCGTCCTCTCCACCCTGGAGCACCTGGGCCGCCTGAAGCGCACGGCCTTCACGGTGCGGCCGTTGATGGTGGCGCCTCGGGACTGGGGCTACCGCCGCCGCGCGGTGCTGCACGGGGCGGGGAAGGGGGCGCTCGGCTACTTCGGCCGGCGCACGCACGAGCGCATCCCCGTGGACGTCTGCCCGGCGCTGACACCGGTGCTCACGGCGCTGCCCGGGAAGCTGGCCCCGCTGCTCAAGCCGCTGGCCAAGGACACCGAGGAGGTGCTGCTGCTCGCCGAGGGCGACAAGGCCGCGTTCGCGGTGAACCTCAGCGGCCGGGTGACGGCGCGGCACCTGGAGGCGGCGGAGGCGGCGGTGCGCGCGCTGCGGTTGGAGGGCGCGGTGCTGGTGCCGAAGGAGGGTTCGGCGCGGCTCATCGGCCGGCCGGTGCTGCGCTCGCTGTCTCCTCTGCGCCCCGAGGTGCCGGTGTACCTGCGGCCGGATGCGTTCGCGCAGGCGCACGCGGAGGCCAACGTGGGGCTCGTCACCACGGCCCTGTACGAGCTGGGCGCGAAGGAGACGGACTCCGTGCTGGAGCTGTACTCCGGCAATGGCAACTTCACCTTCCCGCTGGCGGGCACGGCCGGGTCGGTGCTGGGCGTGGAGTCGTCGCCGGTGGGCGTGGAGCTGGCGCAGCGGAGTGCTCGCGAGGGTGGGGTGGCCAACGTGCGCTTCGTCCAGGGCGACGCGCGCAAGGTGTGCGACGGGCTGGTGGCGGAGGGGCGTTCGTTCGACCTGTGCCTCGCGGATCCGCCGCGCGCCGGGGCACCGGGCCTGGCGAAGTGGATGCGCGCGCTGAACGTGCGCCGGGTCGTCTACGTGGCGTGCGACCCGGCTTCGCTGGCGCGCGACGCGGCGGGGCTGGTGGAGGCCGGTTACAAGCCGGTGGCGCTCCAGGTGGTGGACATGTTCCCGCAGACGCACCACGTGGAAGCGGTGATGTCCTTCGAACGGGGAGCCTGACGCGCCATGGACGCCCGCATCGTCGAGTTCGCCGAGGTCCTCCGCCAGAACGGCGTGCGCGTCAGCACGTCCGAGGTGCAGGACGCCCTGCGCGCCACGGCGGAAGTGGGCGTCCAGGACCGGAGCCTGTTCCGCTCCGTGCTGCGCGCCACGCTGGTGAAGCGCGAGCTGGACGTGGAGACGTTCCGCCGCGCGTTCGACTTCTACTTCTCCGGCGCGGCCCGCACGTTCGAGGCCATCGACAAGTCGCTGGCGAAGCAGCTGGAGGAAGAGGGCTACCTGGAAGGCGACCTGCTGAAGATGGTCATCTACCAGATGAACCTGCTGGCGCCGGAGATGTCCCCGCTCGCGCAGGCCATCCTCGCGGGTGACCGCGCGCGGCTGGCGCAGATCTTCCGTCAGGCGTCGCTCCAGCTGGACCTGGGGCAACTGGAGAGCCCTCTGCAGACGGGGTTCTTCACGCGGCGGATGCTCGCGGGCGCGGGCATGGAGCGGGCGCGCTCCGATCTCAAGTCGATGGAGGACGAGCTGAAGGCTCGCGGGCTCCATGCCGAGGGCGTGGAGATCGTCTCGCGCCACGTGGCCGCGGCGATGCGCAAGATTGAAGACGCCGCTCGCGCGGAGGTGAAGCGTCAGTCCGAGGCTCGCATCCGGCGCCGCACGGACAACGTCACGGAGAAGCCGCTGCACCTGCTCACGCAGGCGGAGGTGGACCAGATGGAGGCCGCCGTCCGCACGATGGCGGAGAAGCTCAAGAGCAGGATGATCCGCAAGCAGCGCTCGCACCGTCGCGGGTCGCTGCACGCCCAGCGCACGCTGCGCCGGAACATGCCGTGGGACGGCATCCCCATGGTGCCCGTGTTCCGCACCCGCAGGCCCGAGCGCCCGGAGCTGGTGGTGCTCTGCGACGTGTCCGACTCCGTTCGCAATGCGTCCCGCATGATGCTGCTGTTCATGCACACGATGCAGTCGCTGTTCGTGCGCGTGCGCTCGTTCGTCTTCGTGTCCGACGTGGGCGAAGTCACCCAGTTCTTCAAGGACCTGGACGTGAGCGAGGCCATCGACGCGGCGACCGCAGGGCGCACCGTGTCCATGAGCTCCAACTCCAACTACGGCCGTGCGCTGGCGGACTTCACGCGCGACCACCTGGGCAGCATCACGCGCCGCACCACCGTGATGATCATTGGCGACGGCCGCAACAACTACAACGCGAGCAACGCCTGGGCCCTGAAGGACCTGAAGCGCAAGGCGAAGCGCGTGCTGTGGATCTGCCCCGAGGACCGGGGCAACTGGGGCATCGGCGACAGCGAGATGCTCACCTACGAGAAGCACTGCACCCAGGCCGTGGTCGTCACCTCCGTGACGGACCTGGCCCGTATCGCGGAACAGCTCGTCCCCGTCTGAAAACCCTTTCGCACCCGAGGAGCGCCCCCATGGCCCCGTCCTTCTTCGACGACTACCAGGACGTCCCCAACGTGGAGACCGGTCCGGACTTCGACGCCGCCGACGACCGCACGCTGCGCATGGCGTCCCGGCCGGTGGACAAGGCGCTGCTCGACCAGCTGGTCCGCTACCAGGAGACCTTCCTGTCGCACGTGGAGGTGGACGCCGGTCCGGAGGCCATGGCCAGCGCGGCGAAGGCGGCGCTGGAGACCAGCGGCCTGGACGTGAAGGCGGCGGAGTGGGGGAGCGCCGTCCTCCGGGCCTTTGGCGGCCGGCGGTGGACCGTGCAGCGGCTGCGCTCGAAGCTGACGGAGCTGGAGTCCCGCTCCGGGCCGGAGGTGGACGAGGTGAAGAAGCGCGTCCAGGGCGAACTGGTGAAGCAGGAGCGGGAGACGGACGCCCTGGGCCGGCGGTACGGCGTGGAGACGGTGGCCCTGCTCCGGGAGCGCGAGGCGGAGCTGGTGGCCCTGCACACCCGGCTCACGAAGGTGCTCAGCCGGGGATGACCCGGCGTGTCCGCCCGGTTGCATTCCGCGTCCGGGCGTTCCATAACGGCCCGTTTTCCTTCAAGGCCCACCCATGAAGCGCTACTTCATCCACACCTTCGGCTGCCAGATGAACGTCAACGACTCGCTCCGCATGAGCGAAGCGTTGTCGAAGATGTCCTACGTCCCCACGCCGGAGCCGGACAACGCGGACCTCATCATTCTCAACACCTGCTCCATCCGGGAGAAGGCCGAGGACAAGATGCTGTCCGCGCTGGGGCGCTACCGCGCCGTGAAGGCCAGCCGGGGCGCCATCCTGGGCGTGGGTGGCTGCGTGGCCCAGCAGGAGAAGGACAAGCTGCTCAAGAAGGTCCCGTACCTGGACTTCGTCTTCGGCCCGGACAACATCGCGAAGCTGCCGGAGGTCATCGCCCGCGTGCAGGACGCCCGCGAGCGCGTGGTGGAGACGGCCTTCGTGGACTCCGAGGAGTACGTCTTCCCGCGCGCCGACGCGGAGACGTCCCGCGGCAAGGTGACCGAGTTCGTCACCGTGATGAAGGGCTGCGACAACGTCTGCTCGTTCTGCATCGTCCCGCACACCCGTGGCCGCGAGGTGAGCCGCAACTTCCCGGAGGTGCTCAACGAGGTGGCGGACCTGGCCGGCGTGGGCCTTCGCGAAGTCACGCTCATTGGCCAGAACGTCAACTCGTACCTGGGCGGCATCAGCTTCGCGCAGCTGCTGCTGCGCACCGCGGAGGTGCCGGGCATCGAGCGCGTGCGCTTCACCACCAGCCACCCGCATGACCTGTCGGACGAGCTGATCGAAGCGTTCCGCGTGCAGCCGAAGATCGCCCCGCACTTCCACCTGCCGGTGCAGTGCGGCAGCGACCGCATCCTGAAGATGATGCGCCGCGACTACACCGTCGAGCAGTACATGGAGCGGCTGGAGAAGCTGCGCGCCGCGCGGCCCGGCATCGCCATCACCACGGACATCATCGTGGGCTTCCCCGGTGAGACCGAGGAAGAGTTCGAGATGACGATGCAGCTCACCGAGCGGGTGAAGTACGACAACCAGTTCTCCTTCGTGTACAGCCCGCGCCCCAAGACGGGCGCCGCGCTGCGCGAGAAGGACTGGGGCCCCATCCCGCACGAGGTAAAGGTGGCCCGGCTGGAGCGGCTGCAGAAGCTGCAGCGGCGCATCAGCGGCGAGTACACCCAGGCGCAGGTGGGCCTGGACGTGGAGGTGCTGGTGGAAGGGCGCTCGCGCTACGACGCCACCAAGCGCTTCGGCCGCACGCCGGAGAACCGCACGGTGAACTTCGAGGGCGATGCCCCCGCGGGCGCCATCGTGAAGGTGCACGTGGAGCGCGCCACGCCCAACCAGCTCGGGGGCAAGCAGTTGGTGGTGCTCCAGGCCCCCACCGTGGCGCCGCCCGCCGTGGAGTTGCCCGTGCCGCTGCATGTCCCGGCGGAGGCCTGACGCTTCCGCCGCTGTCTCGCCGTCGGAGGTAGCCCCATGCCGTTGAAGCCGTTTCGCGGGGTGTCCCCCCGCGTCCATCCGAGCTGCTTCATCGAGGACTCCGCCCAGGTGGTGGGCGATGTGGAGCTGGGCGAGGACTCGTCCATCTGGTTCAACTCCGTGCTGCGCGGGGACGTGAACTCCATCCGCATCGGCAAGCGCACCAACATCCAGGACCTCACCATGATCCACGTCACCAGCCAGGGTGACTCGACGACGGTGGGCGACGACTGCACGGTGGGCCACCGGGTCATCCTCCACGGGTGCGTCGTGGGCCACCGGGTGCTGGTGGGCATGGGCGCCATCCTGATGGACGGCGTGGAGGTGGGGGACGACTGCATCATCGGCGCCGGTACGCTGCTGACGCCCGGGACGAAGATTCCCCCGGGGTCGCTGGTGGTGGGCTCGCCCGGCAAGGTGAAGCGCCCCATCCACGACGGCGAACGTGAGTTCCTGGTGCAGTCCGCCCTCCACTACGTGCACACCGCCGCCGAACACCGCGCCAGCCGCTGACGTGGCCGCGTTGTGCGTGTTAGGAACACCCCATGGCGCTCGCCCCCGAGACGACCCTGAAGGCCTGTCCGCTCTTCAAGGGCTTCACCGACACCGGCATCTCCATCTTCGCGGCGGCGGCCGTGTCGCGTGCCTTCCCCAAGGGGACGGCCTTGTTCACCGAGGGCAAGGCGGGGGACTCGCTGTTGATTGTCGGTGAGGGCACGGTGCGGCTGAGCGCCCGGAGCCCCTCGGGCGAGGACGTGCCCCTGGGCGAGGTGACTGTCGGTGAGCCCCTGGGCGAACTGGCGCTCGTGCAGAAGGGCGAGCGGCTGTGCTCGGCCACGGCCCAGACGGACGTGATGGCGCTGGAGATCCGTTCAGCGGACTTCCAGAAGCTGCTCGCGCAGAAGCCGCAGGCCTGCATCAAGCTGCTGATGGGCATCGTCAGCCACTTCGGCGCGAAGGCCCGGGACAACCGGGACATGCTGCGCACGCTGGTGGCGCGGGCCCCGGGGACCTGAACGGCTGTCGGACGGGTGGCGCCGGGCTCGTGCCGGGAGGCCGGAAAGGCGAACGGTCCTGCCACCCGCACCCGAGGTGGTTACTGTGCTCGCCACGAGCCCCTCCAGGCTCCCAGGCTGTCGCACACCGTGGGTGAGGGTAGACATACGGCCGACGGCTTTCGTGATGTGGCGCGGACGCTTGAGGTGGGAAGCTGGGCGGCCGGAGTTTTCAACTGCCTCACCCGGTTGATGGCTGGGTGATGGACGGGCCGGCCCGGGTGGTTGCCGAGCGGCCCTTCGGGAAGTGATTGGACGGAACGACGCGTGGAAGAACTGCTCACCAACCTGCTCGGTAGCTCCCAGGGCCTCTTCGCCTACTTGTCCGTGTTCGCCATCCTGGTGGCGTGCGGTCTGGGCGTGCCGCTGCCCGAGGACATCTCGCTCATCCTCGGTGGGTTCCTGGCGCACAAGGGCGCGGCCCACCTGCCGGTGATGATGGCGGTGGGGTTCTTCGGCATCCTGGTGGGTGACAGCCTCATCTACCTGGCGGGGCGCCGGCTGGGCACGAGGCTGGGGCGCGACCCGGGGGCGAAGGGCGGAGGGTTCTTCTCCAAGATCGTCACGCCGGAGAAGCGGGCGAAGGTGGAGTCGCTCTTCGTCACGCACGGCCAGAAGATCGTGATGATCGCCCGCTTCATGCCGGGCGTGCGCGCGGTGACGTACTTCACCGCGGGCTCCGTGCACATGTCGTACTGGCGCTTCATCTTCTGGGACGGGCTGGCGGCGCTGCTGTCCGCGCCGGTGTTCGTGTGGCTCGGGTTCCACTTCGGTGGCGAGCTGGACATGGTCATCCGCAAGCTGAAGGACGGCCAGGTCGTGGTGATGGGGTCGTTGGCGGTGCTGGCGGTGGGCTACTTCGTCTACCGTCGCCGCAAGAACGCGAAGCTCAAGGCCGAGGCCGCCGCCAAGGAGCAGCTGACGCCGGTGGCCCTGCCGCCCGTGCCGGAGACGCTGGAGAACAGCATGTCGTCGACGCGCGCGGCCAGCCCCAGCGCCTTCTTCGACGTGCCCGCCGACAAGGCGCCCGCGTCCGAGCCGGACCTGAACGCGCACAAGTAGTCACCGTGCAGCGGTGACGTGGTTCACGGACCCCGCCCCCTCGAAGGAGGGAGCGGGGTTCTTCGTTGCGGGCCTCGGTGGTTACGTCACTCCTGGCCCGCGTCGTGGAGCGCCTTCGTCAGCAGCTCCGCCACGGACTGCACGGTGGGCTCGCGCAGCAGTGTGTGGTGGGTGCCGGGCAGCTCGTGCGATTCGAGCTGCTCGCCCACCAGCGCCGCCCAGCCGCCGTCGGGGGTACGGGTTTCGTCCCGCTCCTCCGCGTGGATGCGCAGCACGCGCTGATCCATCGCGGGCGGGTGGTAGCGCCGTGCCGCTTCGAGGTTCGCCTCGAAGACCTGGAAGAGGGCCGTGGCGTCCATTCCGGGTGGCAGGGCTTCGGCCAGGGCCGCGGACTCCAGCACCGTGTCCACATCCAGGTCCGTCAGCGACACGCCCATCAGGTCCTGTGCGAACAGGGCTACCGCCAGCGTACTGTCCAGGTCCGGCTCCGAGTCCGGCACGGTCTCCGGCACGTACGAGTCGATCATCGCCACCAGCTCCACCGATTCACCTGCTTCGCGGAGCTGGTACGCCATCTCGTAGGCGATGACGCCGCCCAGGGACCAGCCGCCGAGGCGGTACGGGCCGTGGGGTTGGACGCCTCGCGCAACGCGCACGTAGCTGGCGGCCAGGGCCTCCACGGTGTCCAGCGGCTGCTGCGTGCCGTCGAGGCCTCGGGCCTGGATGCCGTAGAAGGGCTGATCCGGTCCCAGCCTCCGCGCGAGCTCCGCGTAGGCCAGCACGTTGCCTCCCACCGGGTGCACGCAGAAGAACGGCGGTGCGATGCCCGGGCCTTCCTTCGTGAAGGGCACCAACGGCGTGAAGGGCATCGGCTCCTCCGGCTCGGCCTCCGCCAGCAGGACCGCGAACCGCTCCACGCTGGGGGCCTGGAAGAGCGCCGACAGCGGGAGCTTCCGGGCCGTCTCCCTGTGCACTGCCGCCATCAGCCGCACCGCGAGCAACGAGTGCCCACCCAGCTCGAAGAAGCTGGCGCGCACGTCCACCGCGGCCACGCCCAGGGCTTCGGCCCACAGACGCTCGATCATCGCTTCCTGATCGTCCCTTGGGCCGACCCTCGCTTCGGGGTTCGTGGCCTGGTCCACCGGTGCCGGCAGTGCCGCTCGGTCCACCTTGCCGTTGGGTGTCAGCGGCAGGACGGGCAGGGCGACGTAGGCCGCCGGGACCATGTAGTCCGGCAGCGAGCGCTGGAGGTGGCTTCGGAGCGGAGCGGTGTCCACCTCCGGCGCCACGTACGCCACCAGTCGCTGCACGCCCGGCACGTCCTCGCGCACCAGCACCATCGCGTCGCGGATGCCCGGGTGCGTGCGCAGCGCTGCTTCGATTTCGCCCGGCTCGATGCGGTAGCCGCGCAGCTTCACCTGGAAGTCCACGCGCCCCATGAAGTCCAGCGTGCCGTCCTGCTTCCAGCGGACCCGGTCGCCCGTGCGGTACAGGCGGGCTCCGCGCTCCGTGCTGAACGGGTGGGGAAGGAAGCGCTCCGCCGTGAGGTCCGGCCTGTTGCGGTAGCCGCGCGCCAGTCCTTCGCCCGAGATGAACAGCTCGCCCGGCACTCCCACGGACACGGGGTTCAGGTTCGCGTCCAGCACGTACACGCCCACGTTGAGCATGGGCCGGCCGATGACGGGTGTGGGCTGCGCCGTGCCCTGGATGCACTCGATGGTGGACGCCACGGTGCCCTCGGTGGGGCCGTAGGCGTTGTAGGCCTTCGTGTGATTCGTGGCCGCGAGCGTGCGCCACGTCACCTCGTCCATCGCCTCGCCGCCGATGAAGCAGATGCCCGGCACGTGGGACTGATCCAGGACGCCTGCCTCCAGCAGCAGCTTGAACAGCGACGGCGTGCAGTCCAGCGCGTCGATGCGCCGCTGCTCCAACCACGTGAGCATCGCCTCCGGATCCTGCCGCACGGCCTCCGGGACGATGCACAGGCAGTGGCCGTCCGCCATCAACAGCAGCTGCGTCACGGACGCGTCGAAGTAGAGCGGCCCGTTGAGGCTCACCCGCATCACCTTGGGCGCCTGCGTGTAGCAGGCCTCCGTCAGCGAGCGATGCAGGTGCGCCAGCGAGCGGTGTTGGATCATCACGCCCTTGGGCATGCCCGTGGAGCCCGACGTGTAGATGACGTAGGCCAGGTGCTCTGGCCGTGTGGCCGTGCGCGGGTTGCCCGGCGAGGACGCTTCGATGCGCCTCGCGTCCACGTCCAGCCGCACCACGTGCCGCACCGCCGGCTGCCACGACTCCACCAGGGACTGCGTGGTCAGCAGCACGGCCGCGCCGCTGTTCTCCAGGATGAAGGCCCTTCGCGCTTCAGGTGCCGCGGGGTCTAGCGGCACGTACGCGCCGCCCGCCTTGAGGATGCCCAGGAGCGCGACGATGGCCTCTGGCGAGCGCTCCAGGCAGAAGGCCACCGGCACATCGGGGCCCACGCCCAGTGAGCGCAGGTAGTGCGCCAGTTGGTTCGCGCGCACGTTGAGCTGGTGGAACGACACCGTCGTGTCGCCCATCACCACGGCGGGCGCCTTGGGCGTGCGCGTCACCTGCTGTTCGAAGCGTGCGTGGAAGGGCAGGTCGGACTCGAAGCGGATCGTCTCGCCGCTCCACTCCTCCAGCACCCACTGGCGCTCCTCCGCCGTCAGCAGGGGCAGGGTGTCCAGCGCGGCATCGGGCTTCGCGACCGCGCCTTCCAGCAGTTGGACCAGGTGCTCGGACAGCCTGCGGGCCGTGGCGGACTCGAAGAGGTCCGTGGCGTAGGAGAGGTCGCCCTCGAAGCCTCGCTCCGTGCGGCTCAGCGTCAGGTCCAGGTCGAACTTCGTCGTGGGCAGGTCCACCTCCACCGGGCGCAGCGTCAGCTGCGGCAGACGCACCTCCGCTTCCGGCATGTTCTGGAGCGCGAAGAGGGCCTGGATGAGCGGCGTGCGCGACAGGTCGCGCGTGGGCTGCACGGCTTCCACCAGGCGCTCGAAGGGGATGTCCTGGTGCTCGTACGCGCCCAGCGTGGTGGTGCGCACCTGCGAGAGCAGCTTCCGGAACGACGGGCGGCCGTCGAACCTGGCGCGCAGCACCAGCGTGTTGACGAAGAAGCCGATGAGGCCCTCCGTCTCCGCGTGACGGCGGCCCGCGATGGACGTGCCCACCAGCAGATCCTCCTGGCCGGAGTACCGGTGCAGCAGCGTCTGGAAGGCCGCGAGCAGCACCATGAAGGGCGTGGCGCCTTCCGCCTGGGCCAGCGCTTCCACCGCCTCACTCAACGACAGCGGTAGGCGCACAGGGAACGTAGCGCCCCGGGCGGAGCGCTGGGGCGGACGCGGCTTGTCGGTGGGCAGGGCCAGGGCCTGCGGAGCTCCGGCCAACTGCTGCGTCCACCACGCGAGCTGCGCGTCCAGCACTTCGCCCTGGAGCCAGCCTCGCTGCCACACGGCGAAGTCCGGGTACTGCACCGGCAATGGGGCCAGCGGCGAGGGCTGACCCTGCCGGAAGGACTCGTAGAGCGCGGTGACTTCGCGCACCAGGATGCCCATGGACCAGCCGTCGCCGATGGCGTGGTGCAGGCACAACAGCAGCACATGTTCCTGCTCGCCCAGCTTCAACAGCGTGAGCCGCGTGAGCGGACCCATGGCGAGGTCGAAGGGCCGCAGCGCGTCCTCGCTCGCGAGCCGCACGGCCTCCGCTTCTCTCTCATCGTCGGGCAGGCCCGTCAGGTCCACCACCGACAGGACTCCGGTGGGGGCGGGGTGCACGTGCTGGCGGGGTTCGCCGTCGTGGGCCTCGAACGTCGTGCGCAGCGCTTCGTGACGCTGCACCAGGGCGTCGAAGGCCTGCTGTAGCGCGGGCACGTCCACCGCGCCGGAGAGGCGCAGCGCGGTGGGCATGTTGTAGAGCGCGCTGCCCGGGTCGAGCTGATCGATGAACCACAGCCGCTGCTGCGCGAACGACAGCGGGTGCGGACCGGGCGTCGCGGCGGGACGCAGCGGTGGCAGGGCGTTGGCCTCCGGTGCATCCGGCAGCCGCTGGGCGAGCGCCGCCACGGTGGGGGACTCGAACAACGCGCGGACGCCCACGTCCACGCCGAAGCGGGCGCGGATGCGGGAGACCAGCTGTGTGGCCAACAGCGAGTGGCCGCCCAGCTCAAAGAATTGGTCGTTGCGGCCCACGACGGGCACGTTCAACAGCTCCTCCCACAGCGAGGCCAGGGCCACCTCCGCGGGCGTCGCCGGAGCCTCGTACGAGCGCGCGGCGCGCCACTGCGCCTCCGGTGACGGCAGGGCCTTGCGGTCCACCTTGCCGTTGGGAGTCAGCGGCAGGGCGGGCAGGGTGACGAAGGCCGACGGCACCATGTACTCCGGCAGGTGCTTGCGCAGGTGCTCTCGCAGCACCTCTGTGTCGCCGTCCGTCACCACGTAGGCCACGAGCCGCGCATCGCCCGGCGTGTCTTCCCGGACCAGGGCCAACGCGTCCCTCACTCCGGCATGCGTGCGCAGCGTGGCTTCGATTTCGCCCAGCTCGATGCGGTAGCCGCGCAGCTTCACCTGGAAGTCCAGGCGGCCCATGAACTCCAACGTCCCGTCCGGCCGCCAGCGGCCCTTGTCTCCCGTGCGGTAGAGGCGGGCTCCGGGCTCCGCGCTGAAGGGATCCGGGACGAAGCGCTCGGCCGTCAGGTCCGGACGGCCCAGGTAGCCGCGCGTGACGCTTTCGCCGGAGAAGCACAGCTCGCCCGGCATGCCGAAGGGCACCAGGCGCTGCCGTGCGTCGAGCACGTACGCGTTCAGGTTCGCCAGCGGCCGCCCGATGACGGGCTCCGTCCGGGGACTGCCCTGGATGGAGGCTCCCGTCGTGCCGACCGTGCACTCCGTGGGGCCGTAGCCGTTGAAGGCGCGCGTGCGGTCTGTCGCCGCGAGCCGCCGCCATGTCTCCACGTCCAGCGCGTCGCCGCCCGTCACGATGACCGGCGGCACCCAGGCCCGCTCCAGCAGTCCGGCAGCGAGGAGCGGCTTGAGCTGCGCGGGCGTGCAGTCCAGCGCGTCGACGCGGTGCTGCTCCAGCCAGGTGAGCATCGCCTGCGGGTCCAGGCGCAGCGCGTCCGGAACGACGTGGAGGCAGTGCCCGTCGATGAGGTGGACCACGCGCTCAATCACCGCGTCGAAGTACAGCGGCGCGTTGACGCTGATGCGCTGTCCACGCGGCTGGCCCGCGTAGAACGCGCGGCCCATGGCCCGGTGCATGTTGAGCACGGAGCGGTGCTGCACCATCACGCCCTTGGGCGTGCCCGTGGATCCGGACGTGTACAGCACGTATGCCAGGTGCTCCGGGCCTGTCAGGGCGGGCAGGGGATCGTGGGAGAGGGCGCCCAGGCCGGGTTGCTCCACGTCCAGCCAGACCTCCTGGACGCCGTAGGGGTTCCAGTCTCCGCACGCGGTCTCCGTCGTGACGAGCACGGCCGCGGCGCTGTCCTTCAGCACGAAGTCCCTGCGTGCTGGTGGGGCTCCGGGGTCCAGCGGGACGAAGGCCCCGCCCGCCTTGAGCACCGCCAGCAGCGCGACGATGGACTCCACCGAGCGCTCCAGGCACAGCGCCACCCGCACCTCCGGGCCCACCCCCATGGAGCGCAGTCGCCACGCGAGCTGGTTCGCCCGCGTTTCGAGCTGCCGGTACGTCAACGCCGTCTCCTCGAACACCACGGCCGGGGCATCCGGAGAGCGCGCCACCTGCCGCTCGATGAGGCCGTGCAGCGTGGCGTCGCGCTCGAAGTCGAGCAGCTCGCCGCCGCCCATGCGCACCAGCCGCACCAGCTCCTCCGGCGACACGAGCGACACGTCCGCCAGCGGCAGGTCCGGCGCGTCGCAGACGGCTTCCAGCAAGCGGCGCAGGTGCGCGACCATCCGCTCGATGGTGCCCGCGTCGTACCACTCCGCGGCGTAGTGGAAGCGGCCCTCGTAGCCGTCGCGGGTCCGGTTCAGGTCCAGCGCCAGCTCGAACTGCGTAGGTGTGCCGCCGTCGAAGGAGGCCGGCCCCACGGTGAGGCCGGGCACCGCGAGCTCCGGCACGGGCGCGTTCTGGAGCGCGAACATCGCCTGGAACAGCGGCGTGCGGCCCAGGTCTCGCTCGGGCTGGAGCGCCTCCACCAGGTGCTCGAACGGGATGTCCTGGTGCTCGTACGCGCCCAGCGTGGTGGCGCGCACCTGCGACAGCAGCTCGCGGAAGGTCGTCTTCGCACCGAAGCGGCCGCGCAGCACCAGCATGTTCACGAAGAAGCCGATGAGGCCCTCCGTCTCCGCGTGCCTGCGGTTCGCGATGGGCGAGCCCACCAGCACGTCGTCCTGTCCGGACATGCGCGACAGCACGGCCTGGAACGCCGCCAGCAGCGCCATGAAGGGCGTGGCGCCTTCGGCCTGTGCCAGCGCATCCACGCGCTCGCTCAGGACGCGCGGCAGCGTCACCCGGACCAAGCCGCCCCGTTGCGTGGAGGTGGCGGTCCTTGGCCGGTCCGTGGGCACGTCCAGCACGAAGGGTGCTCCGGACAACTGGTTCTTCCACCACTCGACCTGCGCTTGCAGCACGCCGCCCTGGAGCCAGCCGCGCTGCCAGACCGCGAAGTCCGCGTACTGCACCGGCAGCTCCGGCAGGGCGGCGAAACGGCCCGCGCGCCGGGCCTCGTAGAGGGCCGTGAGCTCCTGCACGAGGATGCCCAGGGACCAGCCGTCGGACACGATGTGGTGCAGGTGCAGCACCAGCACGTGCTCCCGTTCATCCAGCTTCATGAGCAGGGCACGGATCACCGGCCCGCGTGTCAGGTCGAACGGGCGGAGCGTCTCCGCGTGGCCCAGGCGCTGGGCTTCGGCCTGCTTCGCGGCGCGGCTGCCCAGGCCCGTCAGGTCCACCAGCTCCAGAGGGACGTGACCCTCCGGGTGGATGTCCTGCACGGGCTTGCCCATCTCCATGCGGAAGGTGGTCCGCAGGGATTCATGCCGCGCCATCAGCGCGTCCAGGCTGGCGCGCAGCGCGTCCACGTCCAGGTCGCCGGTGAGGCTCAGGGGCAGCGGCATGTTGTAGAGCGGGCTGCCCGGCTCCAGCTGATCGACGAACCACAGCCGCTGCTGCGCGAACGACAACGGCGGAGCGGACGTCCTCTCGGCACGGACCAGCGGCGGCGCCTGGGTGCGGCGCGCGCTCACCAGCCGCTCCGCCAGCGACGCCACCGTGGGCGCACGGAACAGCTCGCCCAGCGGCAGCTCCACGCCCAGCGTCGAACGGATGCGCGACACCACCTGCGTGGCCAGCAGCGAATGCCCACCCAGATCGAAGAAGTCGCCGTGGATGTCCACGGTGTCCAGATGCAGCACCTCCGCCCAGATGCCCGCGAGCGCCTTCTCCAGCTCGTTCCGGGGCGCGGCGATGGCGCCGTCCGTGACACGGGTCTGGGGCGCGGGCAGGGCCTTGCGGTCCACCTTGCCGTTGGGGCTCAGGGGCAGCTTCTGCAGCACCACGATGGCGGTCGGCACCATGTAGTCCGGCAGCTGCTTCTGCACGGACGCTCGCAGCGCGCCCGTGTCCAGGCCTTCGTCTTCACCGCACACCACATAAGCCACGAGGCGCTTGTCGCCGGGCACGTCCTCGCGCACCACGACCACCGCCTCCTCGACCTCCGGCGACTGGCGCAGCACGGCTTCGATTTCGCCCGGCTCCACGCGGAAGCCTCTCAGCTTCACCTGGAAGTCGGCGCGGCCCAGGAACTCCAACGTCCCGTCGCGCTGCCAGCGCACGCGGTCGCCCGTGTCGTAGAGGCGCGCTCCGGGTTCGGTGGCGAAGGGGTGGGGGATGAAGCGTTCGGCGGTGAGGTCTGGGCGCTGGAGGTAGCCCCAGGCCAGACCGTCTCCGCCCACGTACAGCGTGCCCGGCACGCCCGGCGGTACGGGCTGGAGTGCACCGTCCAGCACCCACACCGTGGAGTTCGACAGCGGCCGGCCAATGGGCACCGATCGGCCCACGGTGTCACCGGCGCGCAGCGTGTGCGTGGCGGAGAACGTGGTGTTTTCCGTAGGGCCGTAGCCGTTGACCAGCACGGCGCCCGGGGGCAGCCGCTTCAGGTGTTCACGCACTCGCTCCACGGACAGCACGTCGCCGCCCGCCAGCACCTGCTTCACTCGGGCCAGCGCGTCGCCCTGGTGCAGCACCATCTGCTCGAAGAGGGCCGCGGTGAGCCACAGCGTGGTGATGCCCTCGCGCCGCAGCAGCGCTCCCGTCTCCTCCAGTGACAAGGCCTTGGGCGGTGCGAGCACCAGCGTCGCGCCATTCAGCAGCGCACCCCAGATCTCCAGCGTGGACGCGTCGAACGCGATGGGCGCCAGTTGGAGGAAGACCTCCTCGGGTCCGAAGTGGATGAAGTCCGCGCCGCGCACCAGGCGCGTGATGCCCCGGTGCGGGACGCTGACGCCCTTGGGCCGGCCGGTGCTTCCCGACGTGAACATCACGTAGGCCAGCGCGTCGGCGGAGACATTCAGGTCGAGTGGCGTCTCCGGCTGCCGCGCGATCTGGGCTTCATCCGCGTCCAGAAGGACCTGGAGGTCCGTCACCTGGGGCAGCTCATCCGCCAGGGCCTCCTGCGTGACGAGCACGCTCACGCTGGCCGCCTGGAGCATCCAGGTGATGCGCTCCGCGGGGGCCTTCGCGTCCACCGGCACGTAGGCCGCGCCGGCCTTGAGGATGCCCAGCAGACCGGTGACGAGGTCGAACGACCGCTCCAGGCACAGGCCCACCCGGTGACCGGGCCGCACGCCCTGGCGCCGCAGGTGGTGCGCGAGCTGGTTCGACGCCCGCTCCAGCGCCGCGTACGTGATCGTCTCCCCGCCGGACTTCAGCGCGATGGCGTCCGGCGTGCGCGCGGCCTGTTCCGCGAAGAGGGCGCCCACTGACGCGTCGCGCGAGTAGTCCCGGGCGGTGTCGTTCCACTCGATGAGCAACCGCTGGCGCTCCGCGTTCGTGAGCCATGGCAGCTGCCCCAGCTGCGTGTCCGGCGCTCGGACAACGGCCTCCAGCAGCACGCGGAGGTGATCCGCCATCCCGGCCGCGGTGGCCGGTTCGAAGAGGTCCTGGTTGAAGACGAGCCCGCCGTCGAAGCCATCCGGCGTGCGCATCATCAGCCACTGAAGGTCGAAGAGGATGACCTCCGGGGTGGACTCCAGTGGGCGCAGCGTCAGCCCCGGCAGGGACAGCTCCGGCAGGGGCGCGTTCTGGAGCGTGAAGGTCACCTGGAACAGTGGCGTGCGGCCCAGGTCGCGCTCCGGGTGGAGCACCTCCACCAGCTTCTCGAACGGCAGGTCCTGGTGCTCGTACGCGCCCAGCGTGGTGGCGCGCACCTGCTCCAGCAGTTCACGGAAGCGGAGCGTGTCGCGGACCCGCGTGCGCAGCACCACCGTGTTCGCGAAGTAGCCGATGAGGTCCTCGGACTCCGCGTGACGGCGGCCCGCGATGGGCGACCCCACGAGCACGTCATCCTGGCCCGCGTACCGGTGCAGCAGCAGCTGGAAGGCCGCGAGCAGCACCATGAAGGGCGTGGTGGAGGTCTGCTTCGCCAGCGACTCCAGCGCCTCGCTCAGCTCGCGCGGCAGGGTCATGGGCTGCACGCCGGCCCGGAAGGACTGCCGCGTAGGACGCGGGTGGTCCGAGGGCAACTCCAGGTAGGGCGCGGCGCCATCCAGCTGCCCGCGCCAGTACGCCACCTGCGACTCCAGCACGTCGCCCTGGAGCCAGCCGCGCTGCCAGAGGGCGTGGTCGGCGGCCTGCACCGGCAGCTCCGGCAACGGCGACGGCTGCTCCTCGGCGAACGCCGCGTAGAGCGCGCCCATCTCCCGCACCAGCACTCCCGTGGACCAGCCGTCGGAGATGATGTGGTGCGTGTTGAGCAGCAGCCGGTGCTTCGTGGGCCCCAGCTTCATCAGGAGCCCTCGGAACAGCGGGCCCTCCTCCAGGTCGAACGGGGCGCGGGCCTCTTCCAGCGCCAGCCGCGATGCCTCCGCCTCGCGCGCCTCGGCCGTCGGCAGCGCGGACAGATCCTCGTGCCGCAGGGGCATGGGGAAGGGCGGATGGATGACCTGCGACGGCGTGCCCTCGTACGAACTGAAGGTCGTGCGCAGCGCTTCGTGGCGGCGCACCAGTTCGTCGAATGCGGCCAGCATCACGATGATGTCCAGCGTGCCGTCCAGCTCCAGCATGCTCGGGAGGCTGTAGGCGTTGCCCGCCGTGCCGAGTTGCTCGATGAACCAGAGCCGATGCTGCGCGAATGACAGAGGCAGCACGTCCGGCCGCTCCGCGCGGACCAGTGCGGGCAGGGCGGACTCGGGGACTTCGCGGGCCTCGGATACGGGCTGACGGAGGGCGTCGATGCGCTCGGCCAGCGCCGCGACCGTGGGCCCTTCCAGCAGGGCGCGCAAGGGCAGCTCCACGCCGAAGTGCTTGCGCACGCGCGACACCAGCTGCGTGGCCAGCAGCGAGTGACCGCCCAGTTCGAAGAAGCCATCGTTGCGTCCCACGGCGGGGACGCGCAGCACCTCGCTCCACAGTGGGATCAGCGCCGCCTCGGTGGGCGTCGCGGGCGGTTCGATGGCTCGCTCCGTGGCGGGCGCGGCCTCCGGTGCCGGAAGCGCCTTGCGGTCCACCTTGCCGTTGGACGTCAGCGGCAGGGCGTCCAACGTGATGAACACCGCGGGCACCATGTACTCCGGCAGGTGACGGAGCAGGTGCTCGCGCAGGGCCGACGTGTCCACCTGGGGCGCGACGTACGCCACCAGCCGGTCGTCGTGCACCTGCACCACCGCGTCCCGGATGCTCGGGTGCGCGCGCAGCGTGGATTCAATCTCACCCAGTTCGATGCGGTTGCCGCGCAGCTTCACCTGGAAGTCCAGGCGGCCCATGAAGTCGAGCGTGCCGTCCTCGCGCCAGCGGGCCTTGTCGCCCGTGCGGTACAGGCGCGCGCCGGGCTCCGTGCTGAGGGGGTCCGGCAGGAAGCGTTCGGCAGTGAGCGCGGGCTGGCCCAGGTAGCCTCGCGTGACGCCTTCACCGGAGAGGCACAGCTCGCCCGGCGTCCCGATGGGCGCCAGACGCTGGTTCGCGTCGAGCACGTACGCCCGCAGGTTGGTGATTGGCCGGCCGATGACGGGCAACGGCTGGGGCGCGCCCTGGATGGCGATGGTCGTCGCGTCCACGGTGACCTCCGTGGGGCCATAGCCGTTGTAGGCACGCGTGCGCTTCGTCTCGGCGAGCTGCCGCCACGTCACCTCGTCCATCGCCTCGCCGCCGATGGTGAAGCGCCCGGGGAGGTGGGCACGCTCCAGCATTCCCGCGGACAGCAGGAGCTTGAGCTGCGACGGCGTGCAGTCGAATACGTCGATGCGCTGACCATCCACCCACCCGAGCAGGGTCTCTGGATCCAGACGCACGTCCTCCGGGACGATGACCAGGCAGTGGCCGTCCAGCAGCTGGATCACCTGTTCGATGGACGCGTCGAAGTACAACGGCGCGTTCACGGTGATGCGCTGAGCGGGCGGCAGCTCCTCGTAGATGCTCCGCGTCATCGCCAGGTGCAGGTGGATCACCGAGCGGTGCTGCACCATCACGCCCTTCGGCGTGCCCGTGGAGCCGGACGTGTAGATGACGTATGCGAGGTTCCCGGCGCCCACCACCGGCGGCGGGTTCTCCGAAAACCTGTCCGACTGTCCGACAGGTTTTGTGTCCAGCCGCACCAGGTGGGGCACTTCTGGGTGCCACGCTTCTTGCGCCGCCTGCGTCGTCACCAGGACGGACGCGCCACTGTCTTTGAGGACGAACGACTTGCGCGCGGCCGGAGCCTTGGGGTCCAGCGGCACGAAGGCTCCGCCGGCCTTGAGCACGGCCAGCAGTGCCACGATGGCCTCCGCCGACCTCTCCAGGCACAGGCCCACCGTCACCTCCGGGCCCACTCCCAGCGACCGCAGGTGCCAGGCGAGTTGGTTGGCCCGCGCGTTGAGCTGCTGGAAGGACAGCGTCGTTTCCTCGAACACCACTGCGTCCGCATCCGGCGTCTCGGCGGCCTGCCGTTCGAAGCGCGCGTGCACGGTGGTGTCGCGCTCGAAGTCCACGACGTCGCCGGTGCCGGTGCGTAGCAGCCAGGCACGGTCCTCGGCCGGGAGGAGGGACACGTCCGTCAGCCGGGCTCCGGGCTGGATGAGGGTTTCGAGCGCCTGACTCCACTGGCCCAGCACTCGCTGCACGGCGGCCGCGTCGAAGCGGTTCTCGTCGTAGGCCAGGTGCAGTTGGAGCTCGCGGCCCGGGTGCACCGTGGCCGACAGCGGGTAGTTCGTGCTCTCGCCGAGCTCCAGGTCGCGCAGATCCAGCGCGGTGGAGCGGCGCAGCACCGATTCGTCGAGGGGAGCGTTCTCGAAGACGAGCAGCGACTGGAAGAGTGGCAGGCCCCGGGGGATGTCGCTCCAACCGTGCGCGGCGACCAGCGGCGTGTGCTGGTGCTGCTGGATGTCCAGCAGCTTCGCCTGGAGGGACTGGAGCCAGGGCAGCACGGGCGCGTCCTCGTCGGGGAGCGCGACGCGGACTGGCAGCGTGCTGATGAGCAGGCCTAACATGGCCTCCGAGCCCACAAGCTCCGGCGGCCGGCCTGCGAACGTGGTGCCGAAGAGGACATCGCGCGTGTCCGCGTGGCGCGCCAGCACCAGGGCCCACGCCGCCTGCGTCAACGTGTTGACCGTGAGCCGGTGTTGCCGTGCGAAGGCTTCCAGCGCCGCGGTGCGTGCCTCCGGCAGGGTCAGCACCCGGTTGGGCTGATTCACCGTGCCGGACGGGATCGCGGACGGAGGGCGCGCGGCCGGCAGGGGCGTGGGCGACGACAGGCCTCTCAACTGGCTGCGCCAGAAGCGTTCGTCCTCGGCAACGTCGCGCTGGCCCAGCCACGCGATGTAGTCCCGGAACGGCGGACGCCCGGCGGCGGGCAGTGGCGTCTCGGCGGTCAGCGCGTCGTAGATGGCGAAGACCTCCTGGAAGAACAGGCCCAGACTCCATCCGTCGAAGAGCAGGTGGTGGTGGCTCCAGACGAAGCGCCACCGCGCGTCTCCCAGCCGCACCGCCGCCATGCGCGACAGGGGCGCGCGCGACACGTCGAAGCCGCGCGCGCGATCCTCCGCGAGCAGCCGCTCCAGCCCCGCCTGCTGCTCCGGCTCCGGCAGGTGGCGCCAGTCATGCGCTTCGAACGGCATCGCCGCACGCGAATGCACCGCCTGCAGCGGCGTCTCCAGGTCCTTCCACACGAAGGCCGTGCGCAAGATGGGGTTGCGGTCCACCGCCGTCTGCCACGTCCGCTGGAACAGCGCGAGGTCCACGTCCGAGTGGACCGACCACGCGGCCTGCTCGAAGTAGAAGCCCGACTCCGGATCATTCAGCGCGTGGAAGAGCATGCCCTCCTGGAGCGCGGAGAGCGGGAACAGGTCCTCTACCGTGGGACCCTGCGCCGCGAGCACCGCGTCCAGTGAGGCCTGGGCCAGGCGCGCAAGGGGGAAGTCGATCGGCGTCCTCCTGCTCGCGTCCTCCGAGTGGCGTCGGGCGATG
This sequence comes from Corallococcus sp. AB030, assembly GCF_003668965.1. Lineage (NCBI taxonomy): Bacteria > Pseudomonadati > Myxococcota > Myxococcia > Myxococcales > Myxococcaceae > Corallococcus > Corallococcus sp. AB030. The sequence goes on along the minus strand of NZ_RAWQ01000056.1, from coordinate 17,955 downwards.
AGCTCGCGCAGCGCGCGCGTGAAGCCTTGGGCCAGGGCTTCGATGGTGGCGGCGTGATGCCACTCATGGCTGAAGCCGAAGTCCATCCGCAACTGTCCGTTCACGACGAAGCCGTCGATGGACAGCGCGTGCGCGCGATGGGTCAGGCCGGTGGGATCAGTGCCCGGCGCGAAGAGGGTGCTGGTGGAACCGTCCAGTTGCCTCAACTCGTTGAAGACCACCTGCGCGGACGGCAGGGCCGCGAGCCGCTGGCGGAGCTCCTCGGGCCCCATGAACCGCAGCAGGCCCTGGCCGATGCCTCGGTCGGACCCTGTGGACAGCGAATCGCGCACCGCGCGCAGGCAGTCCCCGGCCGAGCCTCCCTCCGGCAACTGGAGCAGGGCCGGCGTCAGTGACGTGAAACACCCCACGGTGCGGGACACGTCCGCATCCGCGAAGAGTTCCTCACGACCGTGGCCCTCCAGGTCGATGAGCAGGCGCGACTGGCCCGTCCACTCGCGCAGGGCCAGCGCCAGGGCCGTCAACAGGATCTCGTTGATCCGCACCCGCCAGGCCGCCGGCGTCTCCTGGAGCAACAGCCGGGTCTCCTCCGCGTCCAGCCGCACGGACACAGTGCGGTGCGAGTCCGCGGTGCCGGGCCCGGAGCCGTCGGTGGGCAACAGCGCTACGTCCCGCCGGGCCTCGTCGAGCCAGAGGGGCGTCTGCGCATGCAGTGCGTCGGACAGGGCGTGGACTTCCATCCTGCGGGCCCAGGCCAGGAACGAGGTCGTCTTCGTGGGAAGCGCGGGAGACTGGCCCGCGCGCAGCCGCAGGTAGGTGGTCTCCAGGTCCTCGACGAGCACCCGCAGGGACACGGCGTCCACCACCAGGTGGTGGAAGATCAGCAGCAGGCGCTGCTCTTGTCCGTCGCCGAAGTGGAAGAGGGCGGCGCGCAGCAGGGGCGGACGGGACAGGTCGAACGAAGCCTGGAGGCGCTCGGCCTCCTCCTCCAGCCGCGCAGCGCGCATCTCCGCGGGCAGTTCGGACAGGTCGAACTGGAGCAGGGAAACCTGGGCCTCAGCGGGCGCGGCGTCCTGCTGGCGCCAGGCGCCGCCGTCCTCACGCATGAAGCGCATGCGCAGGGCGTCGTGGTGGACCACCAATGCACGGAGCGCTTCTTCCACCCACGCCGCCTTCAACGGCTGGCGCGCCTGAAGCAGCAGCACCTGCTGGGCATGCGTGGGTTCGCGCTCCAGCAGCTGGCGCTGGATGGGCGTGAGCGGCACCTCGCCCACCACCGGTCCCTGTTCCGCGAGGCGGATCCCGCTGGCGCGAGCCACGGAGGCCAGGGCCGCCAGCGTCGGGTGTTGGAACAGGTCGCGGACGAACAGCTGGATGCCGGCCTGCCGGGCCCTCGCGACGGCCTGGAGGCTGATGATGGAGTCGCCGCCCAGCTCGAAGAAGTTGTCATCGAGCCCCACGCGTTCGACGCGCAGTACCTGCGCAAGGACCTCCGCGAGCGTCCGTTCCATCTCCGTGCGGGGCGCGATGTACTCGCGCGTCGCGGCGCGCTGGACTTCCGGCGTGGGCAGGGCCTTGCGATCCACCTTGCCGCTGGACGTCAACGGCAGCGCCGGCAACGGGATGAAGATCGCGGGCACCATGTACTCGGGCAGCCGCCGCGACAGGAGGGTCCGCAGCGAGGCCAGATCCAGGTCCGCGCCCGAGACGACATAGGCGACCAGACGTCGCGCACCGGGCGCGTCCTCGCGCACCACGGCCACGGCCTCCCGGACCTCCGGGTGGGTGAGCAACGCGGCTTCGATGTCGCCCAGCTCGATGCGGAAGCCGCGCAGCTTCACCTGGAAGTCCGCGCGGCCCAGGTACTCCAGCGTGCCGTCGGTGCGCCACCGGGCGATGTCGCCCGTGCGGTACAGGCGCGCGCCGGGCGTGTCGCTGAAGGCGTCGGGGATGAAGCGCTCAGCGGTGAGGGTAGGGCGGCGCCAGTAGCCCCGGCCCACCTGCATGCCTCCGATGAACAGCTCGCCCGGGATGCCCACTGGCACCGGCTGCAACGATGCATCCAGGACATGCATGCGCGTGTTCGCCACGGGCCGGCCGATGGGCACGACTCGCAGGGCTTCGTCGCGCGGGCACTCCCAGGACGTCACGTCCACGGCGGCCTCGGTGGGGCCGTAGAGGTTGTGCAGCGTGGTGTGCGGCAGTCGCGCCTGGGCACGGAGCACCAGGTCCGAGGGTAGGGCTTCGCCGCTGCACATCAGCTGGCGCAGACGCGGCAGGGACTCCAGGCCGGGCTCCTCCACGAAGGCTCGCAGCATGGAGGGTACGAAGTGCGTGGTCGTCACGCCCTCGCGCGCCATCAGTGCCACGAGGTAGTCAGGCTCCTGGTGACCGCCGGGCCGTGCGAGCACCAGACGCGCGCCCGTCATCAGGGGCCAGAAGCACTCCCAGACGGATACGTCGAAGCTGAACGGCGTCTTCTGCAGCACCGTGTCCGACGGCGTCAGGCCGTAGCGCCCCTGCATCCAGCGCAGGCGATTGACGATGCCCGCGTGCGCGTTCATCGCACCCTTGGGACGGCCCGTGCTGCCAGACGTGAAGATGACGTACGCCAGGGAGTCATCCCCAGCCAGCGGCACGGGACGCGCCGTGGACTCACTCGCGAGCAGGTCCGCCTGCGCATCCAACGCGATGACGTGCGCGGCATTCGGAGGCAGTGCGGCGCGGAAGCGCTCTTGCACCAGGATCACTGGAGCGGCGGTGTCCTCCAACATCCCGGCGAGCCGTTCCGCGGGCGTGGCCGGATCCAGCGGCACGTAGGCGGCTCCGGCCTTCAGGACGCCCAGCAGGGCGACGACCATCTCCAGCGAGCGCTCCATGCAGACGCCCACCAACGTCTCCGGGCCGACGCCGTGCGCACGCAGGTGATGCGCGAGCTGGTTGGCCCGGGCTTCGAGCTGCGCGTACGTGAGGCGCTGGTCCTCGAACTGGAGCGCGATGGTCTCCGGCGTGCGTTCGGCCTGGGACTCGAAGAGGTGGTGCAGCGTGGCCCCAGCGGGGAAGTCCACGCGCGTGTCGTTCCAGCCGCGCAGCACCTGCTCGCGGGCGGCCGGCGTGAGCAGTGTCAGCGTCGCGAGCGGAGCCTCTGGCGCGGCGATGATCTCCCTCGCGAGCACCACCAGGTGCTCCGCCATGCGCTCGATGGTGGCTGCGTCGAAGAGGGCGGTGGCGTACTCCAGGTGGCAGGCAATGCCCGTGCGGCTCTCCAGCACCTCCAGGGACAGGTCGAACTTGGCCGTGTCGTTGGGGACCTCCACCTGGCTCAGTGCCAGCGACGGCAGCTGACCCCGGGCCTCCGGCGTGTTGATCACGTTGAGGACGGCCTGGAAGACCGGCGTGCGGCTCAGGTCGCGAGGGAGTTCGAGTGTCTCCAGGACGCGCTCGAACGGAGCATCCTGGCGCGCGTAGGCCTCCAGGGCCTGGGTGCGCACGCGGCCCAGCAGCTCCACGAAGGACGGCTGGCCGGACAGCTTCGAGCGGAAGGGCAGGGTGTTGATGAAGCACCCCATCAGCCACTCGACCTCCGGGCGCGTGCGGCCCGCGATGGGCGTGCCCACCACGAAGTCGTCCTGGCCCGAGTAGCGCGACAGCACCGTCTGAAAGAGCGCCATCAGCACCATGAACGACGTGGCGCCGTGCTTGCGGCCCAGCGCCAGCAGCGGCGCGGACACTTCGGCAGGGAACGCGAAGCGGTGCCGCGCGCCCTCGAAGGACTGGACGACGGGACGCGGCCGGTCCGTGGGCAGCTCCAACGCGGGCGCCCCGGCCAGCTGCTGCTTCCACCAGGCGAGCTGCGCCTCCATCACGCCGCCTTCCAGCCAGGCGCGCTGCCACACGGCGTAGTCCGCGTACTGCACCGGCAGCTCCGTCAGGGGCGACGGCTGGCCCGCGTGGAACGCGGCGTAGTTCGCCGTCAGCTCGTGCGCGACGACCATGTTGCACCACGCGTCGGACACGGCGTGGTGGAAGACGATCGCCAGCACGTGCACCTGGGGCTCCAGGCGCAGCAGCGTCGCGCGCAGCACGGCCTGATCCAGGTTGAAGGGCAACAGCGCGTAGGCCCTGCAGAAGCGCTGCATCTCCGCTTCGCGGGCTTCGGGCGTGTCACCCTCCACGTCGCGGCGCGGGAGCGGCAGGCCGCGCGGCGGGTGGATGTTCTGCACCGCGCGGTCGCCCTCCAGCGCGTACGTGGTCCGCAGCACTTCATGCCGCGCCACCAGCGCGTCCAGTGTGTCCTGGAGCGCGTCCACGTCCAGCTCCCCAACGAGGCGGAAGAGCGACGGGTTGTTGTACGCGCCGCTGCCGGGCGCCATCTGCTGGAGGTACCAGAGGCGATGCTGCGCGAAGGACAGCGGCAACGGCCGGTCGCGGCCTACGCGCGGAATGGGCGGCGGGCCCTCGTTCACGACCGGGGCGGCCGGGCGCGCGGCGGGACGCGGAGCTTCCACGACGGCGGGACGCGCCACGGGCGGAGGGGGGAGGTGGGACGGTGACGCCACGGGCTCCACGCGGCCATCCGCGCGCAACCGGGCATGGCGGCCAGTGCGGTACAGCCTCGCCGAGGCCTCACGGGGGTGCGGCACCAGGCGGCGGTCCTCGTCGCCCGCGCGCCACAGCGCCGTGGGAAGCCCCGCGCCCGCGAGGGCCAGTTCGCCCACCACGCCCACGGGCACGGGCTGACCGGCCGCGTCCAACACCCACGCCTGGAGGTTCGCGGGGATGCGTTCTCCCAGCGTGCGCGGCAACAGCGCGCCTTCCTGGGCGTCACCCGACAGCCACACCTCCACGCCCGCGGCCCTGTGCAGCGCCGCGCCCAACTCCGCCGAAGCGCCTTCCAACACCAGCGCGCCAACATGAGCCAGGGACTCGCGCGCTCCGGGCAGTTCGCTGAGTGAACGCGCGAGCCGGGCCGACGTATGCACCAGCACCGCGCCGGACTGGCGCGCCAGCTCCAGCAGTCCTTCCACGCCCGCCTCGGCCTCCACCAGCACCTGCTCCTGGCGGGCGGTGGCCTCGGCGGCCATGCGCTCGCGCACCACGGCCAGGCGACGCAGACCGTCCAGCACCACCGGGGTGTCCAGGCCGAAGTCGATGAGCGCCGCCACTTCATCCACGTCCGCCGCGCGCACGTCGCGCAGACGCTTCACCGCGCCGTCCACCGTTCCCACGAGGCCCGTCGTCTTGGCGTGGTTCTCGAAGGTGTGCTCCAGCAGCGCGTCGATGTCCTCCGGGGACAGCTTCTGGATGTCGCCCTGGTAGCCCTGGGTGAGCAGCAGCGACGTGACGATGTCCACCGAGCTGCGGAAGTACGCGAGCAGCGGCTTGCGCACGAGGCGCAACACCTCCTGGTCGTCGTCGCCCAGGTACGTGTGCAGCATGCAGGTGATGTGGCCTCGGCCGGGGTGGCCGTTGCGGCGCCATGCCTCGCGGTACAACGCCACCTTCGGCTTCAGCTCCTCCAGCGAGTGCGACAGCAGGCCCGTGAGCACGCCCGCGCCCAGCTCGCCCGCCATGCGGAAGGTCTCCGGGTTGGACGTGGCGGTGAGCCACACAGGCAGCTCCTTCTGCACGGGCTTCGGCCGCAGCGCTCCCTCCACCAGGGTGCCCGCGCCGCCGGGGCGCTTGAAGCGCTCGCCGCGCCACAGCGAGCGCAGCGTGGACAGCTTCTCCAGCAGGATGTCGCGGCGCTTCTCGAAGTTGGCTGGCGCGAAGGTGAAGTCCTGCGTGTGCCAGCCCGTGGCCACGGAGAGACCCACTCGGCCCTGTGACACGTTGTCCACCACGGACCACTGCTCCGCGATGATGAGCGGATCATGCAGCGGCAGCACCACGCTGCCGGAGCGCACGTGCAGGTGCTTCGTGACGGCCGCGACCGCGGCGGAGATCACCGCGGGCTGCGGGTACAAGCCTCCGAACGAATGGAAGTGCCGCTCCGGCGTCCACACCGCGGAGAAGCCGTTCGCGTCCGCGAACTTCGCTCCCTCCATCAGGAGTTCGTACTTGGGACCCTGGAGCGCGTCCTCGTCGTTGGCGAAGTAGATGAGGCTCAGGTCCATCGCCTTCGCGCGAGGCCCGCCGCCTCCCAGACTCACCAGCCGCGCGGTGATGCGCTCCGGTGGGTACACCACGCGCAGGCCTCGCGTGAGCGCCCATAGAGCCTCCAGCTCCGGACGGTCCGCGGACGCCTCGCTCGCGGACAGCCACGCGCCGCCGTCCGGTGGAGACAGCCGCGCGTCCAGGCCGGTGAAGAACTCCGACAGCTCGCGGTGGCCCAGCGCCCAGGCTGGCTGTCCGGCGCCCGTGGGCAGCAGCCACGCCAGGGTGTGCGCGGCCTCTCCTGCGCGGAGGGGAGCACCCGATGCGTCCACGTCCTCCACGTAGACGACGCGCGATGCCTCCACTCGCACGGAGGCCACCAGCGCTCGCGTGGTGACGAGCACCGGCACGCGGGTGCCTTCTGGCGCGTAGACGGGCAACTGCGTCAGGTCAGCCGGGCCCAGCGCGATGCCCGCGCCACCCGCGGCCAGCACGCCCCACAGCGCGGCCAGCTTCTCCGGCGATGAGCGCAGGCACACGGCCACCGGAGTCCCTGCCGTCACGCCCAGGGCCTTCAGCCGCTCGGCCAGGGCATCCGCCTGGGCGCCCAGTTCGGCCCAGGTCCAGTGCGCATCCCCACGCGAGACGGCGGTGGCGTTCGCGTGGCGTGCACGCCGCTCCGCCAGGAGGGCCGGCACGGAGGTGATGCCCGGTGAAGCACGGGGCGCGGGCCAGGCGCGGCGCTCGGCCTCCGTGGTCAGGGGCAGCTGGGCGACAGGCGTCTCAGGCCGGGCGAGCGCCGCTCCGAGCAACACCTGGAAGTGCTCCATCAGCCGCTCCACGGTGGCGGCGTCGAACAGCTCCGTCGCGTACTCCAGGACGCCGTGGACGCGGCCGGGCGCTTCGGAGAGCAGGAGCGTGAGGTCCGCCAGGGTGGCGCCCCATTGCACGGGCGTGCCGGGCACCTCCACCAGCGAGCCGCGCAGGCCCGTCAGGTTCAGCGTCCCGGCGCCCGCGGCCGCACCCGTGTGGTAGACGAACACGGAGTCCGTCAGCCTTCCTCGGCCGATGTCATGGCCCGGGATGAGGGCTTCCACCAGGTACTCGAAGGGCACGTCCGGACGCGTCTGTGCGTCGGCGACCTCGTCACGCACCTGGGTCAGCAGCTCGCGGAACGTGAGGCCTTCGGTGAAGCGCGTCCGGAACGCCGCCGAGTGCGCCACGTAGCCGATGAGCGGTAGCAGCTCCGGCCTCGTGCGGTTGGCGATGGGCGTTCCGACGATGACGTCCGTCTGGCCGCTGTAGCGGTGCAGCAGCGTCTGCCACGCGGCGAGCACCGTCATGTAGCCGGTGAAGCCCTCACGGCGTGCGAAGGCCACCAACTCGCGGGCGAGCGCGGGCGGGAACTCGACCGTCATGCGCTCGGAGGTGAGCGGGCTCTCGGTGGGGCGCGGGCGGTCGGTGGGCAGGTCCAGCTTGCGCGGCATGCCAGCCAGCCGCTGCCGCCAGCCCTGGTCCTGTTCGGGCAGCCGGCCGCCCGCGATGCTGTTGCGCTGCCACGCGCCGAAGTCCGCGTACTGAACGGGCAGCGGGGGCAGGGGAGACGGACGCCCCTGGAGGAAGGCGTCGTAGAGCTGGCCCAGCTCCTGGACGAAGAGGGCGATGGACAGCGTGTCGCTGACGATGTGGTGGATGCCGCACAGGAGCAGGTGCAGCCGCGTGTCCACTCGCACGAGCGTGGTGCGCAGCACGGGGCCGTGGACCAGGTCGTACGGCTTCGCGGCGTCCTCACGGGCGAGCCGGAGGGCCTCGGGTTCACGGGTCTCCGCGGGGCCTCGCAGCTCCACGCGGGTGAGCGGGACTCGCATGTGCGCGTGGAAGCGCTGCACGGGGCGGCCGTCCACGGCGTCGTAGGTCGTGCGCAGCGCTTCGTGGCGCTGGACGATCTCCTGGATGCCGCGCTCCATCACGTCCGCGTTCAGGTCGCCTTCGAGCCGCAGGACGAACGGGATGTTGTACGCGGACTGACCGGGCAGGTGCTGCTCCAGGCGCCAGACGCGCTCCTGCACGAAGGACAGCGGCAGCTCGCCGGTGCGCGCGAGCGGCACGAGCGGAAGCTCCACGGAGACGGGGGCCTGCGGCGACTGACGCAGCAGGGGCACCAGACGCTCCGCGATGCCCGCGACAGTGGGCGCTTCGAAGAGGGCGGCGAGCGGCAGGTTCACGCCGAACGCGTCACGCACCTGGTTGAGCAGCTGCGCGGCCGTCAGCGAGTTGCCGCCAATCTCCAGGAAGTCGTCGTGGCGGCCGACGAACTCCAGGCCCAGTCGCGCGCGCCACAGCGCGGCCACGCGTTCCTCCACATCGCCACGAGGGGCATCGTCGCGCGCGGGCTGCGAGGGCAGGGGGGCAGCCTCGACAGGGGCCGGACTCGTGCTCGAAGCGGAGAGGGCAACGGCCTCCACGGCCTGTGTGGACATCACCACCGGAGACGGCGCCGCCACCGTGATGCGGCCTTGCGCCTTCTGCTCCACCCAGACGGTCTTCTCCTGGAAGACGTACGTGGGCAGGTGCAGCCGCAGGCGCTGCTCGTGCGAGTAGAACGCGCTCCAGGCCACGGGCACGCCCGCGGTCCACAGCTCGCCCACGGCCTGGAGCCAGCTCATCTGCTCCGTTGTCGTGCCACCCAGACGCAGCGACGGCAGGCCTCGGACTCGAGGCGCGCCGTCCTCCACCGCCATCAGGTTCGCGCGCACCAGCGGCGTCACGTCCTGACCGGGGCCCACCTCCAACATCACCGCGCAGCCTTCCTCCTGCAGCGTCTCCACCGCGCGGGTGAAGTGCACGGGCTTGCGCATCTGCTCGGTCCAGTAGCGCGGATCCGCCAGCTGCCCGGGCTGAGCCACCGTCCCCGTGAGGCTGGACACATACCGCACCGTCGGCTCTGTCCAGCGCAGCGTGCCCACCACGTGCGCCAGCTCCGGCATCAACGGCTCCACGTCCACCGAGTGGAACGCGTGCGGCGCCGGCATGCGCACCGCTCCGACCTTCTGGGCCTTGAGCTCGGCCTCCAGGCGCTCCACTTCCTCCACCGGACCGGACACCACGCAGCGGTCCGGCGTGTTCACCGCCGCCAACTCCAGCCGGCCCGACAGCAGCGGCTGGACCCGAGCCGCGGGCAGCGCCACCGCGAGCATCGCGCCCGGTGGCATGCGGTGCATCAGCTCACCGCGCGCCACCGCGAGGCGCATCGCGTCTTCCAGCGACAACGCCCCCGCGACACACGCCGCCGCGTACTCGCCGAAGCTGTGCCCCAGCACCGCGTACGGCTTCACGCCCAGGTCCTGCCACAGCCGCGCCAGTGACACCTGCACACTGAACAGCGCGGGCAGCGCCACGCGCGTGTCCGCCAGGGCCTCCGTGGACTCCGCCTCAGCACTGGCCTCGGGCGACAGCAGCCGCGACACGCGCTCTCGCAGCGGCGCCTCCAACAACGCGAGGCAAGCGTCCAGGTGCTCTCGGAACCGGGGCGACGTCTCCGCCAGCTCGCGCCCCATCGCGACCCGCTGCGCTCCCTGGCCGGAGAACACGAACGCCACGCGAGGCGCGCGCTTCTCGGTCTTCACCGCGACCACCGGCTTGCGCAGCTGGCGCACCAGGTCCGCCGCGTCCCTCACCACCAGCGCGTGACGGTATTCGAACGCCTTGCGGCCCACGGCGTGCGTGAACGCCAGGTCCGCCAACGCCTGCGCCTCCACGCCCTCCGCCACGTGCACATCCAGCTGCTGTGCCGCGGCCTGCAACGCCTCCAGCGAGCGCGCGGACAGTAGGACCAGCTGATGGGACCGCGAGGTGGGACCACTCCGCCGCAGGGGGGCTTCCTCGAGGACCGCGTGCGCGTTCGTGCCGCCAATGCCAAAGGAACTGACCGCGGCGAAGCGGGGTGTCTCACCGCGAGGCCACTGCCGCAGGGTGGTGTTGACGAAGAACGGTCCCGCGTCGAAGTCGATCTGCGGGTTGGCCTTCTCGAAGTGGAGGCTGGGGGGAATCTCCCCGTGGTGCAGAGACAGCGCGGCCTTCATCAGGCCCGCGAGGCCCGCGACCGTGTCCAGGTGGCCCACGTTCGTCTTCAGCGACGCCAGCGCGATGCTCCCCCGGTGCTCCGCGCCCAGGCCGTACGCGCGAGTCAGCGCCGCCACTTCAATCGGATCCCCCAGCGGTGTCGCGGTGCCGTGGGTCTCCACGTAACCCACGGCCTCCGGTGCCACGCCCGCGTTGGCCAGCGCCTGGGACACGACCGCCGCCTGGCCCTGCACGCTGGGCGCGGTGAAGCCGGACTTGTTCCGGCCGTCGTTGTTCAGCGCCGAGCCCCGGATGACGGCGTAGATGGAGTCCCCATCCCGCACCGCGTCCTCCAGGCGCTTGAGCACCACCGAGCCCACGCCGTTGCCGGACAGCGTGCCCCCCGCCTTCGCGTCGAACGCGCGGCAGTGGCCGTCCGGGGAGAAGATGAGCCCCTCCTCGTGCACGTAGCCCGTGCGCTGCGGCAGCGACAGCCGCATCGCGCCCGCGAGCGCCACGTCGGACTGGCCCGTCCTCAGGCTCTGGGCGGCCAGGTGCACCGCCACCAGGCCCGTGGAGCACGCGGTGTACAGCAGCACGCTTTCGCCCGTGAGCCCCAGCTTGAAGGACGCCTTCGTCGCCAGGCTCTCGTGCGTGGCGGTGCCGTGCAGCTCCATGAACGACGCCGCGTCCAGCGGCATCGCCTGCCGCACGGCGTCCGTGTACCCGGAGCCCGTGGCCCCCGCGTACAGCGAGATGGCCCCGGGGAAGCGCTCCGGGTCGATGCCCGCGTCCTCCAGCGCGGCCCATGCCGTCTGGAGGAAGAGCCGCTGCTGCGGATCCGTGAACTGCGCCTCGCGCATCGACATGTCGAAGAACGCGTGGTCGAACCGGTCCGCGCCGTCGATGACGCCCGCGGCTGGGACGAAGGCCGGCTGGTGCCACAGCTCCAGGCCCTCCGGCAGGACGGACAGGTGCTCCAGTTCCTCCGGGGCGAAGCGCGTGATGGACTCCACGCCTCCGCGCAGGTTGCTCCAGAACTCCGCCACCGTCATCGCGCCAGGGAAGCGGCCCGCCATGCCGATGATGGCGATGGAGCCGGACTCGCCGGCCTTCGGTGCCTCGCGCGGACGGTGACCGAGAGCCTGGGACACGGGCTGTACGGTGCCCGGGCCCTGCTGGGACTCACGCTCCAGCCGCTGGACGAACGCTTCGAGCGTGGGGTGTTCGAACAGCCACACCACGGGCACCTCGCGCTGGAGTTCCTCGCGCAGGCGCGCGGCCAGCCGCACCACGGTCAGCGACGTGGCGCCCAGGTCCTCGAAGAAGTGGTCCTGTGCGCTCACGCGGTCCGTGCTCAGCTCGCGCGCGAAGACGGGCGCCAGGCGCTGCTCCAGTGGGTGCGTGGGCTCCACGAAGCGACCCTGACGTCCGGTGGACGCGGCGTCCGGTGCGGGCAGCGCCTTGCGGTCCACCTTGCCGCTGGGGTTCAGGGGCAGGGTGTCCAGCATCACGAACTCCGACGGCACCATGTACTCCGGCAGCCGCTGCCGCAGCGCCGCTCGCAGCGCGGACGCGTCCAGCACCTGCCCCGGGCCAGGCATCGCGTAGGCCACGAGCCGCTTGTCCCCGTGCACGTCCTCGCGCACCACCACCGCGGCGTCCTGCACCGCGGGCAGGTCGCGCAGGGCGGCCTCCACCTCCGCCAACTCGATGCGGAAGCCGCGCACCTTCACCTGCGTGTCGATGCGGCCCAGGAACTCCAGCGTGCCGTCCGGACGCCAGCGGCCCATGTCCCCCGTGCGGTACAGCCGTGCGCCCGGCGTCGTGCCGTAGGCATCCGGCACGAAGCGCTCCGCCGTGAGGTCCGGCCGCGACACGTAGCCCCGGCCCACGCCGTCACCGCCGAGGAACAGTTCGCCCGGCACACCCACGGGCACCGGGCTCAGGCTCGCGTCCAGCACGTACACGGACGTGTTGGCGAGCGGTGCGCCAATCGACACCGTCGTGCCGACCTGTTCCAGCCGCTCCACCGTGAAGGCGGTGGCGACAATGGAGCCCTCGGAGGGCCCGTAGCCGTTGGTGAAGGGGATGCCCAGCGACTCCACCGCGCGGCGCACGTGCGGCGCGGAGACGATGTCTCCACCCGTGTGCAGCTCGCGCAGCCGCCCGAGGATGTCCGGCCGGTGCTCCACCAACTGCGAGAAGAGACCGGAGGGCATGTGGATGAAGGTGACGCCGTGGCGCTCCACCACCCGGGCCAGCGTGTCCATGTCGCCCGCGGGCACGTGGCCCGGGAAGACGACGAGCCGGTTTCCATGCACCAGCGGCATCCACAGCTCCAGCACGGAGCCATCGAAGGACACGGGCGCGAAGAGCAGCACCGTGTCGCGCATCCCGTAGTGCAGGTACGGCGCCGCGTGCAGCACTCGCAGCAGGCCGCGATGCTCGACGCCCACGCCCTTGGGCCGTCCGCCGCTGCCGGAGGTGAAGATGACGTAGGCCAGGTTGCGCGGCCCCACGCCGGTCTCCGGCGCTGTGACAGGCTGGTCGGCCAGCTCCAGCTCCTCCAGGAACAGGCACGGCAGGGACGCGTCGGGCAGGTGCAGCCGGCCGCGCAGCTCGCGCGTGGTGACGAGCAGGTGCGGCCGGGCATCCTCCAGCATGAAGCTCAGCCGCTGCGCGGGATACGACGCATCCAGCGGCACGTACGCGCCGCCAGCCTTCACGATGCCGAGCACCGTGACGACGAAGCCCACGGAGCGCTCCAGGCACAGCGCCACCAGCACGTCCGGTCCCACGCCATGGGCCCGTAGGACATGCGCGAGCTGATTGGCCCGCGCATCCAGCTGCGCGTACGTCAGCCGTTCATCCCCGTCCTCCACCGCGACGGCGTCCGGGCGCAGCGAGGCCTGCAGCGCGAAGCGCTCCGCGAGCGTGCTGTCGGAGGGATAGGGCAGGGCGGTGTCGTTCCACGCGACGAGCACCTGCTGGCGCTCCTCCGGCGTGAGCCACGGCAGCCGTGAGAGGGGCACGTCCGGCCCGGCGACCGCGGCCTCCAGCAGCACGAGCAGATGCCCGGCGAGCCGGGCCACGGTGTCGCGTTCGAAGAGGTCGGTGCTGTACTCGATGGAGCCGCGCAGTCCATCCGGCGTCTCCGTGAGCAGCAGGCTCAGGTCGAAGTGCGCCGTGCCCGCGTCCACCTCCAGTGGCTCCATCCTCAGCCCTGGCGCATTGAACGCCTCGGCCGGAGCGTTCTGGAGCGCGAAGACCGCCTGCACCAGCGGCGTGCGGCCCAGGTCGCGAGGCACCTGGAGTTCCTCCACCAGCTTCTCGAACGGGAGGTCCTGGTGCTCGTAGGCCGCGAGCGTCGTGTCCCGCACCTGTTCCAGCAACGCTCGGAAGGACGTCTCCGGACGGACGCGTGCACGCAGCACCAGCGTGTTGACGAAGAAGCCGACCAGTCCTTCCACATCGCCGTGGGTGCGGCCCGCGATGGGGGCGCCGACGAGCAGATCCTCCTGCCGGCTGTAGCGGGACAGCAGCACCTGCCACGCGGCCAGCAGCGCCATGAACGGCGTGGCGCCTTCGCGCCGGGCGAGCCCCGCGAACCGGTCCGTCAGGCCGCGAGGCACGTGCACGGGCATCAGCGCGCCGTGAGGTGAACGCGTCGTGGGCCGAGGCTTGTCCGTGGGCAACTCCAGGACCCGGGGCGCACCCGCGAGCTGCTCCTTCCACCACGCCACTTCGTCCGCGAGCACGTCGCCCTGGAGCCAACCGCGCTGCCACGCGGCGAAGTCGGCGTACTGCACGGGCAGCTCCGGCAGCACCGGGGCCGAACCGGAAGCGAAGGCCGTGTAGGCCGTGGCCACCTCTCGCACCATCACGCTCAGGGACCAGCCGTCGGCGACGACGTGGTGCATGCCCAGGAGCAGCACGTGCTGCGTGGACGTCAGCCGCAGCAGGCGCGTGCGCAGCAGCGGCCCGGTGCCCAGGTCGAAGGGCCGGCCCGCCTCCTCGCGCGCCACTTGCTGGACCACCGATTCGCGGTCCGGCAGGTCGCCCAGGTCCGTCACGGGCAGCGCCCAGACCGGTGTCGGCTGGAGGGTCTGGACGGGGTCGCGGCCCTTCAGCGCGAGCGTGGTGCGCAGTGCTTCGTGGCGATCGACGAGGAGCTCCAGCGCGAGGCGCAGGGCCTCCACGTCCAGTGCGCCGTCCAGCCGCACGGCGCCCAGCAGGACGTAGGGCGTGGCACCGGGTTGGAGCTGTTCCATCACCCACAGCCGCTGCTGCGCGAAGGACAGGACCCGTTCGCCGTCGCGAGGCACCTTGCGGATCGCGGGCACGCGCGGGAGGCCGGCGCGCGAGAGGAGCTGGGCCTCCACCTGTTCGGTGACCTCGGCGACGGTGGCTCCGTCGAAGAGGCCTCGCAGGGGCAGCTCCACCTGGAACGTGGAGCGCACGCGGGACAGCAGCCTCGTGGCCAGCAGCGAGTGTCCGCCCAGGGCGAAGAAGTCATCGTGCACGCCCACCTTCGGCACCCGCAGCACGTCTCGGAACAGGTCCGCGATCCGCTGCTGGAAGGGTGTCATCCGCTGGGGCTTCGACGGCGCCAGGGCTGCCGGACGCGCGTCCGGAACAGGCAGGGCCTTGCGGTCCACCTTGCCGTTGGGGGACAGCGGCAGCGCGTTCAGTGCCACGAAGGCCGTGGGCACCATGTACTCCGGCAGCTTCACCTTCAGCGCCTCGCGCAGGGCTTCCGCCTTCACGCCCTGGCCCACCACGTAGGCCACCAGACGCTTGTCGCCGGGCGCGTCCTCGCGCACCACCACCACTGCTTCGCGCACGCCTTCGCATTGGCGCAGCGCCGATTCCACTTCGCCTGGCTCGATTCGGAACCCGCGCAGCTTCACCTGGAAGTCCAGGCGGCCCAGGTACTCGATGGTGCCGTCGGCGAGGACGCGGGCCCGGTCTCCCGTCCGATAGAGCCTCGCTCCCGGAGGGCCAAACGGATCCGGGATGAACCGCTCCGCCGTCAGCGCGGGACGGCCCAGGTATCCCCGGCCCACCTGCACGCCGCCGATGTGGAGCTCTCCCGCGATGCCCACCGGCACCGGCTGCGACGATGCATCCAGGACGTGGATCCGCGTGTTCGCCACCGGCCTGCCAATGGGCACGGAGCGCCGTCCGTCATGGCGCTCGCAGGTCCAGGCCGTCACTTCCACCGCGGCCTCCGTGGGGCCGTAGAGGTTGTGGAGGGGGACGCCCAGCCGCTCCAAGCAGCGGTCCTTCAACTCCAGCGGCAGCGCTTCTCCGCTGCACACGACCCGGCGAAGCGCCGTGCAGCGCTCCAGCCCCGGCTCCTCCAGGAACACCTGGAGCATGGACGGCACGAAGTGCGCCGTCGTGATGCCTTCGCGAGCCATCAGGTCCACCAGGTATGCGGCGTCCTGGTGCCCACCCGGCTTCGCCACCACCAGCCGCGCGCCCGTCATCAGCGGCCAGAAGAACTCCCAGACCGAGACGTCGAAGCTGAAGGGCGTCTTCTGCAACACGACGTCGCGGGGCTCCAACCCGTAGGCGTCCTGCCCCCAGAGCAGCCGGTTGCGGATGCCCGCGTGGGTGTTCATCGCGCCCTTCGGACGCCCCGTGCTGCCCGACGTGTAGATGACGTACGCCAGGTGCTCGGCGCCCACGCCCGACTCCACGGGCTCCGGCGACAGGGTCGCCACCTGGGGCCAGTCCGAGTCCAGGCAGAGCACCGGCGTGCTGCCTACCGACAGCACCGGCCGCAGGTGCTGCTGCGTCAGCAACACCGCGACCGCCGAGTCCTCCACCTGGTACGTCCGCCGGTCCGCCGGCGAGGACGGATCGATGGGCACGTACGCGCCGCCCGCCTTGAGCACACCCAGCAGCGCGATCACCAACTCCAGCGACCGCTCCGCGCAGATGCCCACGCGCACTTCCGGTCCCACGCCGCGCGCCCGCAGCGCATGTGCGAGCTGATTGGCCCGGCCGTCCAGCTCGCGGTACGTCAGCCGCGCGCCCTCGAAGTCCACCGCGATGGCGTCCGGCGTGCGCGCCACCTGCGCCTCCACCAGCCCGTGCAGCGTGCCCTCCAGCGGGTAGTCGCGTGCGGTGGCATTCCAATCCACCAGCAACCGCCGCTGCTCCGCGTCATCCATCAGCGGCAGCAGGTGCACGGGTGTCGCCGCATCGCGGGCCACGGCCTCCAGCAGCACCTGGAAGTGGGTGGCGAACCGCGCCGCCGCGTCCTCGGAGAAGAGGTCCCGGCTGTATTCGAGCGTTCCCTCCAGGCCGCCGTCGCTCGCGGTGAGCGAGAGCAGGAGGTCGAAGCGCGCGGTCTCCGTCGAGGTGTGCAGCCGCTCCACTCGGACGCCGGGCAGGGCCGGCGTGGACAGCGGCGCGTTCTGGAGAACGAACATCACCTGGAACAGCGAGGTGCGGTCTCCGCCGCGCGCCTGGGCCACGGCCTCCACGAGCCGCTCGTAGGGCACGTCCTGGTGCGCGTACGCGGCCAGGGAGGACTCGCGCACGCGGTCCAGGAGTTCAGAGAAGCGCGGCGCTCCGTCCAGTTGGGCGCGCAGCACCAGCGTGTTGAGGAACACGCCGATGAGGGGCTCCAGTTCCGGCCGGGTGCGGTGGGCCACCGGCGTGCCCACGGCGAAGTCGTCCTGGCCGGAGTAGCGCGACAGCACGGCCTGGTACCCGGCCATCAGCACCATGAACAGCGTGGCGTCGCGGTCGCGGCCCACCTGTTCCAGCGAATGCACCAGGGACGCGGGCAGCGTGAAGACATGGCTGTCCCCACGCGTCGACCGGGTCCCGGGCTGTCCCTGCTCGGCGGGCAGGGTGAGTACGGGCACGTCCTTCAAGGACTCCTTGAGCGTGTCCAGCCGGGCCTGTGCCGTCTCGGAATCGTCCTGCTGGCGCTGCCATGCGGCGAAGTCCGCGGCCTGCACCTCCAGCGCCGGAAGTGGCGACGGACGTCCCGCCGCGAGCGCCGGGTAGAGACTGGCCACCTCGTGCACGAGCACGCCCATGGACCAGCCATCCGTGACGATGTGGTGCATGCACAAGAGCAGCACGTGTTCGTCCGGGGACAGCCGGAACAGCCTCGTGCGCAGCAACGGGCCGGTGCCCAGATCGAACGGCCGGGTCGCGTCCTCCTGCATGCGCTGTCGCAGGGTGGCGTCGCGCTCGGCGCCTTCGGGGAGGGACTCCACCGGCAGGGACCCGTCCGAAGGCGGCGCGTGGATGCGCTGGAGCGGCTGGCCTTCACGTTCCTCGAACGTGGTGCGCAGCGGTTCGTGTCGGCGGACGATCTCCGCGAACGTGCGGCGCAGCACCTCCACGTCCAGGGGGCCGGAGAGCCGCAGGGCCAGGGGGATGTTGTAGAGGGCCTGGCCGGGCTCCATCCGATCCAGGAACCACATGCGCTGCTGCGCGAACGACAGCGGCAGCGCTTCATCCCGGGACACCGTGGGGATGGGGGCGGCGGGGTATCGGGAGGGGAGCGCTTCGATGCGCTCCGCGAGCCTTGCCACGGTGGGTGCGTCGAACAGCGCGCGCACGGGCAGGTCCACGCCGAACCGGGCGCTCACTCGGGTGACGAGCTGGGTGGCCAGCAGCGAATGCCCACCGAGCGCGAAGAAGTCATCGTGCGCGCCCACGCGCTCCACGTGCAGCAGATCCTGGAACAGCGCGGCCAGCTTCTCCTGGAGCGGCGTCAGCGGGCCCGAGTCCTCGGTGGCGACGGGGGCCGCGGGGGCGGGC
>NZ_RAWQ01000552.1:0-247 GCF_003668965.1 Corallococcus sp. AB030 | reverse complement strand
CATGTCGGTGCACTCACCAGGGGTGCTCAGCTCTTCCTTTCCCTGCAAGCTCAACCCTGCCCACGGGGCTGGCGGCCGCTCGGCCTCCAGCACCTTTCTTCAGATAATTAGGGACACCCCCTAGGGCGTGTCCGCAAATTAGAGCCAGAGGCGGATGGAGGCGATATGGACCATCGCCAGGTAGTTGGCGGCGCGCTTCTCATAGCGCGTCGCCACCCGCCGGTTCTGCTTCAAGCGATTGAAGAGA
>NZ_RAWQ01000551.1:0-249 GCF_003668965.1 Corallococcus sp. AB030 | reverse complement strand
GCCCGAGAACATCGACTCGAGGAAGCTCTCCAGCTCCCCCTCCAACCGCTTCAGTTGCGTCGGTGTCATGCAGGGGGAACAGTCCGCCCACCCTCACGCATTCTTGATGTGACCAAGTCGTACTAGGGGGTGTCCCTAATTAAGCCAAAGCATCATGCAGGCCAGGTGGAGGACCGCCAGGTAGTTGGTGGCGGTCTTCTCGTAGCGGGTGGCCACGGCGCGGAAGCGCTTGAGGCGGTGGAACATGCA
>NZ_RAWQ01000055.1:0-47367 GCF_003668965.1 Corallococcus sp. AB030 | reverse complement strand
ACCTTCCCCCGGCGCAACCGGCTCATCGCTGGCGCGTCGGATGCGGTGCTGGTGATGCGGGCGGGAGAGGGGTCCGGGGCCCTGTACACGGCGGAGGCGGCGCGGGTGCAGGGCCGGCCGGTGTTCGCCCTGCCCGGGGACGTCTGGCAGCCGGCCGCGGCGGGCTGCAACGCCCTGCTGGCGGACGGGCTGGCCCGCGCATGTACGTCCGCGGAATCGATTTGTGCGGTGGTGGGCGTTCACCCGGTCCGCGCGGTGCCTGCGGGGCGGGACAGTGGGTGGTGGGAGGCGCTGTCGGCGGAAGCGCGCGGGGCCTATGGGCTGTTGGACCGGGCTCCCCGTTCGTTCGACGAGGTGCTCGCCGCAAGCCCGCTGTCGCCCGCGGCGCTCACGAGCGCCCTGGTGGAGTTGGAATTGTCGGGGCTGGTGGTCCAGCACCCGGGTAAACGGTACGAGAAGGTCTAGAGGCAGTTCGAGGTAGGAGAGCCATGGCCACGCGGAAGAAGACACAGGCGGCGCAGACGGAGGCGGCGGCGGAGGAGGAGACGCCCAAGAAGGCGGCTGCGAAGAAGCCGGCGGCCAAGAAGGCCGCCAAGAAGAAGACGGCGGCGAAGAAGACGACCGCCAAGAAGAAGACGGCGGCCCGTCGCCGTGGCGCGGACGCCGAAGAGCTTCCCACCGTGGACGCGGACGCGGACGCCGAAGAGGAAGTGCCCGAGCGCCGTGGCAAGGGCCCGCACTACCTGGTGGTGGTGGAGTCGCCCGCCAAGGCCAAGACGATCAAGAAGTACCTGGGCTCCGGCTACACGGTGAAGGCCTCCGTGGGGCACGTGAAGGACCTGCCCAAGAGCAAGATTGGCGTCGACGTGGAGGACGACTTCAAGCCCGAGTACACGGTCATCAAGGGCAAGGAGAAGGTCCTCAACGAGCTGAAGAAGATGGCCAAGACGGTGGACCGCGTCTTCCTGGCGACGGACCCCGACCGCGAGGGCGAGGCCATCGCCTGGCACATCAAGGAGGAGCTGGGCCACCCGGACTCCCTGCGGGTGACCTTCAACGAGATCACCAAGCGCGCCGTGCAGGAAGCCATCGCGCAGCCGCGCCAGCTCAACCAGGACAACTACGACTCGCAGCAGACGCGCCGCATCCTGGACCGGCTCGTCGGCTATCAAATCTCGCCGCTGCTCTGGAAGAAGATCCGCCGGGGCCTGTCCGCCGGCCGCGTGCAGTCCGTGGCGGTGCGCCTCATCGTCGAGCGCGAGGCGGAGATCAAGGCGTTCCAGCCCGAGGAGTACTGGACGCTGGACGCGCTGGTGCAGGGCCCGCAGGGGCCGCCGCCCTTCAAGGCGAAGCTGTCCCGCGTGGACGGCAAGAAGGTGGAGCTGAAGGACCGCGCCACCACGGACGGGCTCGTCGCGGAGCTGAAGGACGTGCCCTTCACCGTGGCGAAGGTGGACCGCAAGGAGCGGCGCCGCAACGCGCCCGCGCCCTTCATCACCTCCAAGCTCCAGCAGGAGGCGGCGAACCGGCTGCACTTCACCGCCAAGAAGACGATGACGCTGGCGCAGAAGCTGTACGAAGGCGTGCCGCTGGGTGAGGAGGGCCAGACGGCGCTCATCACGTACATGCGTACGGACTCCACGCGTCTGTCCGACGACGCCGTGACGCAGGTGCGCGAGTTCATTGGCCAGAAGTACGGCGCGGACTACCTGCCGCCGGAGCCCATGGTCTACAAGAGCCGCAAGAGCGCCCAGGACGCGCACGAGGCCATCCGGCCCACGTCCCTGGAGTATCCGCCCGAGCGCGTGCGTCCCTTCTTCGACGCCATGGACGAGCTGGACATGTTCCGGCTCTACGAGCTCATCTGGAACCGCTTCGTCGCGTGCCAGATGAAGCCCGCCGTGTATGACCAGACGGCCGCGGACATCACCGCGGGCCGCGCGACCTTCCGCGCGTCCGGCAGCACCCTGAAGTTCCCCGGCTACCTGGGCGTCTACGGCGCCGGCCTCACGCCGGAAGAGGAGTCCGAGCGCGACAAGGCCAAGGCCGCCGGTGAAGAGGGCGCCGAGGACGTGGTGGGCGAGCTGCCCCCGCTCAACGAGGGCGAGGTCCTCTCGCTGGACAAGCTGCTCAACGAACAGCACTTCACCCAGCCGCCTCCGCGCTTCAGCGAAGCGACGCTGGTGAAGGAGCTGGAAGAGCGCGGCATCGGGCGTCCGTCCACGTACGCGGCCATCCTCTCCAACATCCAGGACAAGAAGTACGTGGAGAAGCTGGAGAGCCGCTTCCGTCCCACGGACCTGGGCCAGATGACCAACGAGCTCCTGGTGAAGCACTTCCCCCATGAGCTGGACGTGTCGTTCACGGCCAGCATGGAGGAGAAGCTGGACCAGATCTCCGACGGCGGCGCGTCCTGGAAGACGGTGCTGCACGACTTCTACGGCCCCTTCAAGGAGACGCTGGAGAAGGCCGAAGCGGAGATGCGCGACGTCAAGCGCGAGGAGATCAAGACCGACATCGCCTGCGAGAAGTGCGGCAACCCGTTCGTCATCAAGTTCGGGAAGATGGGCCACTTCCTCGCCTGCTCGAACTACCCCGACTGCAAGAACACCAAGGACTTCAAGCGGGACGCCGAGGGCAAGATCGTCATCGTGGAGGAGGAGACCACGGACGAGAAGTGCGAGAAGTGCGGCAAGCCCATGGTGATCAAACGCGGCCGGTTCGGGCGCTTCATGGCGTGCTCGGGCTACCCGGACTGCAAGACGTCCAAGCCCATCTCCATTGGCGTCAACTGCCCGGAGTGCAAGGTGGGTTACCTCACCGAGCGCCGCAGCGGCCGCGGGAAGATCTTCTTCGGCTGCAACCGGTATCCGGAGTGCAAGTTCGCCGCGTGGGACCGTCCGCTGGCGGAAGCCTGCCCGCAGTGCGCGTCGCCCTACCTCCTGCAGAAGTTCTCCAAGCGGGACGGCGCCTACATCGCCTGCCCGAACAAGGAATGCGACTACCGCCGCGAGGTGGTGGAGCCAGCCATTCCGGGGGCTTCCACGGAGGCAGCGCCTGCTCCCACGCCCACCGTGGAAGCCTGAGCGCAAAAGCCCAGTCATTCCAGGGGGGTAGGCTCTGCCCCCTGGCTTGACACCCTCGCAGGCGAAGTCCTAGAAGTCCGGATTGCTCCCGGCCCACCAGCATGCCTCCTGCCCGTTTCGCGGCAGGAGTGCGCGCGGGGGCAGCGAAAGGACGCGGTCCGCGATGATTCCCTCCATGAATGAGTTGCTGCGTGTGGTGGTGGCCGAGGCCGCTCCCGCCGCGGCGGGCCATGCCTCTTCGGGAGGCCTGGGGGACTTCATCGTCGGCGCGTTCAAGGCCGGCGGCCCGTTCATGTTCGTGAACCTGTTCTGGCTGGCCGCCTCGCTGGCCGTGATTGGCGAGCGCGCGGTGACGCTGCTCTTCCGCTACCGCCTCAACGCGACGGCGTTCATCGAGCAGGTCCACAAGATGGTCCGCAGCGGCAACCTGGACCGCGCGGTGAAGTTCTGCGGCATGGCGCCGCGCTCGCCCCTGGCCCGCGTCATCCGCGCGGGGCTCATCAACGCGAACCGGGGTGAGCTGGAAGTGGCCAAGGCGGTGGAGGAGGCGCTGGCGGAGTACACGCCGCACGTGTCGCGCCGGGTGCAGTGGCTGTGGTCGCTCGCGAACATCGCGACGCTGGTGGGCCTGGTCGGCACCATCGTGGGCCTCATCGGCACCTTCCGCGCGCTGGGCAACGTGCCGGCGGAGCAGAAGCAGGCGCTGCTCTCCAACGGCATCTCGGAGGCCATGTACAACACCGGCTTCGGGCTCTCCATCGCGGTGCTCTGCATCGTGTCGCACCTGTTCTTCAGCAACTACTCCAAGAACATGGTGGAGCTGGTGGAGCTCAACGCGCTGAAGCTGGAGAACCTCCTGTCGCGCCGGGGCTCGCTGGAAGTCATCCCTTCGGACTCCGACGTCCGCGCCGCGTCTTGAGCCGCCGAAAGGCACCGGACACGCCATGGCGTTCCACTACTCGCGCCGAAAGCTGAAGCCGAGGGAAGAGGAGGAGGCGGGCGAGCTGAACATCGTCCCGTACCTCGACATCCTCATGAACCTCATCATCTTCATGCTGCTGTCGATTACCGGCCTCACCGCCTTTGGCGCGCTCAACGTGAACGCGCCCAGCTACGGCGCCACCGCGGGGGCGGGAGGGGACGCGGACGCGCCCAAGCTGAACCTGTCCGTGCTCATCTCCCAGAAGGGCCTCTTCATCCGAGGCGACAGCCCGGACGCCGCGCCCGCGGAGGGTGGGGCGCCCTCGGTGCCGCTGCGCGCGGATGGCACGCACGACTTCGCCGCGTTGAACGCGCGGATGGTGAAGCTCAAGGCCGCCTTCCCGAAGGAGACGAAGGTCATCGTCGCGGCGGATCCGGACATCCCCTATGACGCGCTGATCCAGACGATGGACGCCCTGCGTGAGACGACGGGCACCGTCGCCGAGCGCAAGCTGCTCTTCCCCGACGTCACCCTGGGCGTCCTCTAGCCATGTCCGAGACCGCGCCCCTGTCCGCCGAAGAAGCCGACCAGCTCGCGCGCATGCGCTACCGCCGGGCCCTCGCGCGCAAGAAGCGCAAGGAGCGCGAGGCCGCCAGCGAGGTGAAGGAGCTCAACATCACCGCGATGATGGACATGATGACCATCATCCTGGTGTTCCTCCTGAAGTCCTTCGCGTCGTCCTCCGCGGCCATCACCGCGTCCGAGGACGTGCGGCCGCCGGTGTCCTCCACGCGCGCCACGCCCAAGGACACGGTGGCCATCACCATCACCCCCAAGAACATCATGGTGGGGGACAAAGAGGTGGTGCGGCTGGAGAACGGCCGCATCCCGGCGAACCAGCTCCAGGGCGAGCGCCTGGTGCTCGGGTTGGACGCGCAGCTGAAGAAGGAAGTGCAGAAGCTCAAGTACATCGAGGAGCGCAACCCGGCGGCGCCCTTCACGCACGAGCTGTCGGTCATCGCGGACAAGATGGTCCCGTATGACCTGCTGCTCACGGTGCTCTACACGGCGGGCGTGAACGAGCTGCAGAACTACCGCTTCATCGTGCTCCAGCGCGACGCGGAGTAGCCGCCGGACACTCGACTCCCCCGCGCGGGATGGACGCACGGGGGAGCGCTCGGACGGCTTCGCTAGAGGGACAGGCTGCCCACGTGGCGCGCGGCCTCCCGCGTCTCCTGCTCGTGCACGGCGGCGTCTTCCTCACAGCGGATGGCGAAGGGCATGGCCTCCAGCCGGTCCAACGAGATTTCGTTGCCGCAGTCCACGCACTCGCCGAACACGTCGTTCTCCATGCGGCTCAACGCGGCGTCGATGAGCATGATCTCCCGGCGCTGCGCTTCGATGAGCGTGGAGAGCGTGTAGTCCGCCAGCTCCGCTTGCGCCTGTTCCTCGTACTCGGGATCACGCTCCTGATCCTTCAGGGCGGCCAGCTCCCGGCGGGCCCCCGCCTGGGCGGTCTCGGTCGTCCTGCGACGCTCCTGCAACAGGCCCCGGATCTTCAACAAGTCGTTGGCTCGGCTCATGGCTGCGTCACTCCCATCCCAGATTCGAGGTTGTAGGGCGCTCGCTCGGACGCTTCCCGTCCCGAGCGAAGACCGCGAGAAACCTAGGGTTGGATCCCAGGTGGGGAAACCTCACCTCCCATTCCGCACGCATGGTGGGACGTGGGGCAGGCGGGCGGACGTGAAAGGGCGTGGCCTCTCTGCTAACAGGGCCCTTTGGGGTCCCGGTGCGGGGGCCCGGAGGCATGCATGTCGGACGCGAAGCAGCAGCGGGTGACGGTGATTGGTGGCGGCCTGGCGGGGACGGAGTGCGCGTATCAGCTGGCGCGGCGTGGCGTGCCGGTGGTGCTGCGCGAGATGAAGCCGCACAAGCGCTCCCCGGCGCACAAGTCGGACACGCTCGCGGAGCTGGTGTGCAGCAACTCGCTGCGCTCGGACAACCCGGAGAGCGCCATTGGCCTGCTGCACGCGGAGCTGCGCGCGCTGGGTTCGCTGGTGCTCTCCAGCGCGGACCTGCACCGCGTGCCCGCGGGCGACGCGCTGGCGGTGGAGCGCGAGGGCTTCTCGCGCGAAATCACCACCCGGCTGGTGTCCGGCGCGGGCGTGGAGATTGTCGGCGGCGAGGTGGAGAGGCTTCCGGAGGACGGCGTGGTGGTGGTGGCCACGGGGCCGCTGACGTCGGAGGCGCTCACGGTGGACCTGGAGCGCCACGTGGGCACGAAGCTCTACTTCTACGACTCCATCGCGCCCATCCTGTCGGGAGACTCCATCGACATGGACATCGCGTTCCGCCAGAGCCGCTACGGCAAGGGCGGCGGGGATGACTACCTCAACCTCCCCATGACGAAGGACGAGTACTACCGCTTCGTGACCGAGGTGAAGGCGGGCCAGAAGGTGGTGCCGCACAGCTTCGAGGAACCGAAGTACTTCGAAGGGTGTCTGCCCATCGAGGTGATGGCGGAGCGAGGCGACGAAACGCTGGCCTACGGGCCCATGAAGCCCGTGGGCT
Organism: Corallococcus sp. AB030; assembly: GCF_003668965.1. NCBI lineage: Bacteria > Pseudomonadati > Myxococcota > Myxococcia > Myxococcales > Myxococcaceae > Corallococcus > Corallococcus sp. AB030. Next base: position 40,788 of record NZ_RAWQ01000055.1, on the reverse strand, counting down.
TGAAGGACCCTCGCACGGGGACGGACCCGTACGCGGTGGTGCAGTTGCGCATGGAGGACCGGGCGGGCACGGCGTGGAACATGGTGGGCTTCCAGACGCGTCTGACCTGGGGTGAACAGAAGCGCATCTTCAGCACGTGCATCCCGGGCCTCCAGAATGCGGAGTTCCTGCGGATGGGGCAGATCCACCGCAACACGTTCATCGACTCGCCCCGCCTGCTGGCGGAGGACCTGTCGTTGAAGACGGAGCGGCGGGTGTTCTTCGCGGGACAGGTGACGGGCGTGGAGGGCTACGTGGAGAGCGCGGCGTGCGGCTACATGGTGGCGCTGGCGGTGCACGCGCGGCTGACGGGCACCGCGTTCGTGCCGCCACCGGCCACGACGGCGTTGGGGTCGCTGTACCGGCACCTCACCGGGGAAGCGCACCCGCCGGATCACCCGCACCAGCCCACCAACGTCATCTACGGCCTGTTCCCGCCGCTGTCCGGGCGGATGAAGAAGGCGGACAAGCGCGCGGCCTACTCGGCGCGGGCGAAGCAGGACCTGGCGGCCTGGCTGCCACTCGCGGGCGTTGTCGCCCAGACGGAAGGACAGACGAGCGCATGATGCGAACCGGGATGGTGGGCCTGTTGGCCCTGCTGGCGGTGTCGGGGTGCAAGAAGGGCGAGGACAACGCCGCGCCCTCCCAGCGCAGCGCCGCGCAGGGGGACACGGTCCGCAGCGCGGCGAAGGGCAGCGCGGTGGTGGGCGGGCAGGGGCAGTTGCTCGCGGCGGGACGCGCGGCGGATCTGCGCCTGTCTCCGGACGGGCAGTTCGCCACGTTCCTGCTCAACGGGCAGAAGCCCCGGCTGGATGGCATTCCGCCGCAGATGCTGGTGGGCTCGCTGCACGTCGTGCCGACGGCGGGCGGGAAGTCGCGCGCGCTGGGCGACGGCGTGACGAACGTGCCGGGCAGCCTGCTGTTCTCCCAGGACTCGAAGCACCTGCTGTACGTGACGGGCTACAACCCGGCCTCGCAGTCCGGCGAGTTGAACGTGCTGTCGCTCACGGACGCGGGCGCGGAGCCGGTGAAGCTGGGCACGGCGGTGAGCTACCTGCTGCCGTCCCCGGACGGCGTGAGCGTGGCCTTCGTGGACGCGGGCACGCTGAAGCTGGGCAAGCTTCCGCAGGGGCCGTTCCAGGACGTGGCGGGCGAGGTGAGCACCGCGCAGTTCACCCCGGACGGCAAGACGCTGCTCTTCAAGCGCCGGCTGTCAGCGGCGGGCGGGCTGGCGGCGGTGACGGTGGGCTCCACGGAAGCGCCGCGCAAGCTGGCGGATCAGGTGGGCGACTACCAGGTGTCCTCCGACGGCAAGCACGTGGCCTACCAGGTGCGCAGCGAGGCCGTGCGCGGGATGTATGACCTGTTCCTCGCGGACGTGCCCGCGCTGAAGGGCACGAAGCTGGCCACGGGGACGAAGGCGTTCGGCTTCTCGCCGGATGGCCAGTGGCTGGCGCGCACGGAGAACGGCAAGCCGGAGCAGCTGGGCGACCTGCACGTGGGCCCGGCGTCCGGAGGCGCGGGGCGCAAGGTGGGTGAGGCGGTGGAGGAGATGGCGTTCGCGCCGGACTCCAAGGCGGTGGCCTTCCTGGAGAAGTATGATCAGCCGTCGCGCGCGGGCGCCCTGGGCGTGGCGTCGCTGCCGGACGGCGCGCCCAAGCGCGTGGGGGACCGGGTGCCCAACTTCGTGTGGGGCTCGGACAGCCGCTACGTGGCGTTCCTGTCGCGCTTCGTGAAGCCGGTGTTCTCCGTGGACCTGATGCTGTACGCGCTGGGCCAGGAGAAGGCGGAGAAGGTGCAGCCGGGCGTGTTCGGCTACGGCTTCGCGCCGAACAACAGCGCGGTGGTGTTCCGCACCAACTGCATCCGCAACGGCCGCGCGTGCGACTTCAAGGCCGTGGACCTGAACGAGAAGCAGGCCGAGGCGAAGACGTGGATGCAGGGCATCTTCAGCTACAAGATCTCCGAGGACGGTGCCCGCGTGCTCGCGACGTACGCGCGCATGGACGCGGACACCTACGACGTGGCCGTCTACGACGTGAAGTCGGGGGCGCGGAAGACGCTAGACCAGGGCGTGCAGGTGCCCGTGTACTTCGCGGGCAAGGATGACGCGCGAGCCGTCTACATCATCGGCCAGGGGCAGAATCCCGGCGTCTACAGCGCCGTCGCCACCGCGCAGTAGCGGGTGACCCAGGGCAGGGAGGCCGCCGGGGCCTTCCTGCCTGGGCGCGACCTGATGTTGAGGCGTGCACACCCGGACAGGGTGTGCTGTCTTCTCGCGCCGAATGGCACAGCTCGTCTATCGCCGCTATGGCGGCTCGCTCCAGGTCGACATCCCCGATTTCAACACCCTCACCGAGGCGGTGAGGATCCCCGCGACGCAATGGATGGCGCTCGCGTGCCCCATGGAGGGCATCGCGTGTGATCCGCGCTTCCTGACGCTGATGGACGCGGACGGCAACCGCCGCATCCGCGTGGAGGAACTGCGCGGCGCGGTGGATTGGACGGCGGCGCGGCTGACGGACCGCAAGGGCGCGGACGCGGGCAGCGACGTGCTGGAGCTTTCGGCGCTCTCCGATACGGCATCCAACCTCAAGGGCGCGGCGGAGCTGGTGCTGCGCACGCTCAACGCGCCGGATACCACGCGCCTGTCGCTGGAGCAGCTGCGCACCAGTGACAAGGCGCTGCGCGACGCGGGCAAGAACGGCGACGGCCTCATCGCGCCGGTGTCGCTGCCGGAGCGACTGCGGCCCCTGGCCCAGTCCATCATCGCGGCGTTCCCGCAGGTGACGAACCGCGCGGGCCTGGCGGGCGTGGACGTGGGCCTGGTGAAGCGCTTCCGGGACGAGCGCACGGCCCTGCTCGCGCACCTGGGCGGCCGGGATGCCGTGTTCACTTGGGGCACGGCGAGCCTGGAGCAGGCGAAGCGCGTGCACGATGTGGCGCCGCTGCTGGACGGCTACTTCGTGCAGTGCCGGCTGGTGGCCGCGCAGCCGGAGGCCGCCGCCAGCCTGCGCCTGCGCGCGGACCGGGTGGAGGGTGCGCTGGGTGACCTGGGCGCCATGGGCAAGGCCGCGAACGAGCTGCCCATCGCGCCCCCAGACCCGAGCGGCGTGCTGGTGTGGGCGCGGCTGTACCGCGGCGCCGGCTACGAGAAGCTGGAAGCCTTCCACCAGGAGGTGGCGACGCCGCTGCTGGGCGACGGCGTGAAGCTGACGGACACGGCCTGGCGCGAGCTGTCCTCGAAGGCGGAGGCCATCCTCGGCTGGCAGGCGAAGCGCGACGCGAGCCCCCTGCACGCGGTGGCGGACACGCTGGGCACGGTGTCGGATGAGGAACTGGACGCGCTGGAGGCGGTGAGCCGCGAGGACCTGTCGCTCAAGCCCACGCTGGACGTCATCGCGGAGCTGGAGCGGCTGGTGCTGTACCAGCGCTGGCTGCTGCAGTTCGCCAACAACTTCATCAGCATGCCCAACCTGTACCTGCCCAAGCGGCGGGCGCTGATGGAGCGGGGCACGCTCATCCTGGCGGGGCGCAAGTACACGCTGTCCGTGCTGGTGACGGACCGCGCGGCGCACGCGGCGCTGACGGGGCAGGGGACCACCTGCATCCTCTACGTGAAGGTGCTGCCCCGCGACGGCGCGGACGGCTACGAGGTGGCGGTGCCCGTCACCGCCGGCCGCAGCACGGAGCTCGTCGTGGGCAAGCGTGGCGTGTTCTACGACGTGGACGGCAAGGAGAGCGACGCCATCGTCACGCAGGTCATCCGCCAGCCCGTGTCGCTCTGGGAGTCGATGACCATGCCGTTCATGCGCATCGGCGCGTTCATCACCAGCAAGGTGGAGGGGCTGGCCGCGTCCGGGGAGAAGGACTTCGATTCATCGCTGGAGTCCGGCTACAAGCAGACGGTGACCGCGCCTCCACCCACGGCGGCTCCAGCCCCGGCGGCCGCTGCGCCCGCGGCGGCTCCCTCGGGAGGCGGCATCGCGGGGGTGCTCGCGGCGGGCGGCATCGCGTTCGCGGCGCTGGGCTCTTCGCTGGCGTTCATCCTCACGCAGGTGAAGTCGCTCACGCTGGTGGACGTCATCACCGCGGCGACCATCCTGGCCATCGTGGTGATGGCGCCCGCGGGCTTGCTCGGGTGGCTGAAGCTGCGCCGGCGCAACCTGGCGCTGCTGCTGGAGGGCTCCGGTTGGGCGCTCAACGACCGGCTGATGCTCACGCGCGGCGTGGCGACGCTCATCACCCGCAAGCCGAAGCTGCCGAGCAACGCGCGCGTGGACCACGCGGACCTGGTGCGCGGGGCGCTGCGCCACACTCAGGACGACGACGAGACCGAGAGCATGTCGGTGGGGGCCCGCATCGGGCTCACGCTGGTCATCCTCTTCGTGCTGGGCTGGCAGGTGCGCGTGCCCGTCACGGAGTGGCTGTGCACGTACCACTGGCTGTCCGAGGACGCCTGCCGCGTGCTCTTGCCCAAGCTGGTGCCCACCGAGCTGCCAGCGGGGGCCATTCCCGTGGTGCCAGTCGCCCCCGCTCCGGCGCCCGCGAAGTAGGGCGGGGCTCGCGGACCGACACGAATCTTGCGAGGCTCGGGGAGGCCCCTAGGCTTCCCCGACCATGTCGACCCTGTCCCCGCTGCTGGAGCAGTTCAAGGTCCACCTCGAAGGCGAGAAGGGCGCGTCCCCTCACACGGTGCGCAACTACCTCATCGACCTGGTGGACTATGAGCGCTACCTCGTGGAGCGGATGAAGCTGTCACTGCTCGCGGGCACGCACGCGGCCATCCGCGGCTACCTGGGCACGCTCGCGGTGGACCACGCACCGTCGAGCCGCGCGCGGCGGCTGGCCAGCATCAAGTCGTTCTACAAGTACCTGGTGCGCCAGAAGCTGCTGTCCGCCAGCCCCGCGAAGCTGGTGAAGAGCCCCAAGCTGCCGAAGTCGCTGCCCAAGGTGCTGCCGGTGGAGGAGGTGTTCGCCATCCTCGACATGCCGGACGTGAAGACGGTGCTGGGGCTTCGCGACAAGGCCATCCTGGAGATGCTCTACGGCGGCGGCCTGCGCATCAGCGAGCTGTGCGGCCTGGACCTGCTGGGCGTGGAGCGCAGCAGCCGAATCGTCCGGGTGATGGGCAAGGGCAGCAAGGAGCGGCTGGTGCCGCTCAACGCGAAGGCCATCCGGTCCCTGGAGGCATACCTCGCGCGGCGCGGCGAGCTGCTGGCCGAGGTGCGCGAGGGCCAGGATCCGGATGCGCTCTTCCTCAACTTCAAGGGCGGCCGGCTGACGGCTCGGAGCATCGCGAGGCACCTGGACGCGTACGTGCTCAAGCTGGCCCTGGCGCGCAAGGTGAGCCCGCACGCGATGCGCCACTCGTTCGCCACGCACCTGCTGGGCGGTGGCGCGGACATCCGCAGCATCCAGGAGCTGCTGGGCCACGCAAGCCTGTCCACCACGCAGAAGTACACCCACGTGACCTTCGAACAGCTGCAAGAGGTCTACGACTCCGCGCACCCACGCGCGTGACGCAGCGGAAGGAAGGAGCCGGAGATGGCGAACCGGGGCGGCGAAGTCGAACAGTTCATGGCGGAGCTCGAGCACCCGCTGAAGGCTGAGATCGAAGTCGTGCGCGCGGCCATCCTGGCCTCCGACGCCAGCATCACCGAGCGCATCAAGTGGAAGGCCCCCAGCTTCGTCCACTCGGGTGATGACCGCGTGACGTTCCGCCTGGCCCCCAAGGGCATCTTCCAGGTCATCCTCCACCGGGGCGCGAAGGTGAAGGACGTGGCGGGCTTCGCCTTCGAGGACGGCTCCGGGCTGGTGGAGTGGCTGGCGAAGGACCGGGGTGTGGTGACGCTGCCGGACGCGAAGACGGTGAAAGCGAAGAAGGCCGCCCTGGTAAAGCTGGTGGGCCGCTGGATGAAAGCGACCGCGACCTGAGCGCCTTCGCAGGGTGAGGGAGCGGACAGCCGCGCGGTTTTTGTGGGTCGCGGCCGGGTGGTCTTGTTAAACCCCCAGTCATGTTCCACGGAACCACCATCCTCTGCGTCCGTCGCGACGGGAAGGTCGTCATCGCGGGCGACGGCCAGGTCAGCCTCGACAAGACCATCATGAAGAACACGGCGCGCAAGGTGCGCAAGCTCGGCGAGGGGCAGGTGCTCGCCGGCTTCGCGGGCAGCACCGCGGACGCCTTCACCCTCTTCGAGCGCTTCGAGGCCAAGCTCAAGGAGCACCAGAAGAACCTGGCCCGCGCCTGCGTGGAGCTGGGCAAGGACTGGCGCACCGACCGCTTCCTCCGCCGCCTGGAAGCGCTGCTCATCGTCGCGGACAAGGAGAAGACCTTCATCCTGTCCGGCGCCGGCGACGTCATTGAACCGGACCACGGCATCGCCGCCGTGGGCAGCGGGGGCCACTACGCCCTGGCCGCCGCGCGCGCCCTCCAGGCGCACTCGCCGCTGTCCGCCCGCGACATCTGCACGCAGGCCATGGCCATCGCCGCGGACATCTGCGTCTACACCAACGCCAACGTCACCTACGAAGAGCTCTGAGAGGACCGCCCCGTGGCCGAGTCGCGCAAGTTGTCCGCCTTCACGCCTCGCGAGGTCGTCAGCGAGCTGGACCGTTACATCGTCGGGCAGAACGACGCCAAGCGCGCCGTCGCCATCGCGCTGCGCAACAGGTGGCGCCGCCAGCAGGTGACGGACGACCTGCGGGATGAAATCTACCCGAAGAACATCATCATGATCGGCCCCACCGGCGTGGGGAAGACGGAGATCGCCCGCCGCCTGGCGAAGCTGTCCCAGGCCCCCTTCGTCAAGGTGGAGGCCAGCAAGTTCACCGAAGTGGGCTACGTGGGCCGCGACGTCGAGTCGATGATCCGCGACCTCGTCGAGGCCGCCATCGCGCTGGTCCGCGAGGAGGAGACGGAGAAGGTCAAGCCGCGCGCGGAGGAGCTGGCGGAGGACCGGCTGATGGAGCTCATCAAGAACGGCGGGCAGACGCGCACGCCGTCCTCTCCGCCGTTCGGCTTCTCGCCTCCTCCGACCCCCGCGCCCTCGCCGCTGGGCGAGAACGAGCGGGAGAAGCTGCGCGCCCAGCTGCGCGCCGGCACGCTGGATGATCAGACCGTGGAGGTGGAGACGAACGAGAGCTCCCCCACGTTCATGCGCAACTTCAGCGGCCAGGGCATGGAGGAGATTGGCGTCAACCTCCAGGACCTGTTCAAGAACATGCCGGGCATGAAGAACACCCGGAAGCGCAAGCTGCGCGTGCCGGAGGCGCTCCAGGTGCTGCGCGCGGAAGAGGCGCAGAAGCTGGTGGATCCGGACCGCGTCCAGCGCGAGGCCGTGGCGCGCGCCGAGTCCAGCGGCATCGTCTTCATCGACGAAATCGACAAGATCGCCAGCCGCGAGGGCGGCAAGGGCGGCGGGGGCCCGGACGTCTCGCGCGAGGGCGTGCAGCGCGACATCCTCCCCATCGTGGAGGGCTCGGCCGTCAACACCAAGTACGGTCAGGTGAAGACGGACCACATGCTCTTCATCGCCGCGGGCGCCTTCCACGTCTCCAAGCCGGCGGACCTCATCCCGGAGCTCCAGGGCCGCTTCCCCATCCGCGTGGAGCTGGAGCCGCTGTCCGGCGACGACCTGGTGCGAATTCTTCGCGAGCCGAAGAACTCGCTCTTGCGCCAGTACACCGCGCTGCTCGCCACGGAGGGCGTGCGGCTGTCCTTCACGGACGACGCGGTGGCGGAGCTCGCCCGCATCGCCCAGCAGGCCAACGAGCGCACGCAGAACATCGGCGCCCGGCGGCTGCACACCGTGCTGGAGCGCTTGCTGGACGACGTGTCGTTCACCGCCAGCGAAATGGGACCTCGCGATTTCCAGGTGGACGCCGCTTATGTGCGCGAGCGCCTGGCCGCCATCGTCCAGGACGAGGACTTGTCGCGCTACATCCTCTAGCGCGCTAGGGTCCGCCGCGTCGCCACACCGCGTCGTCAGGAAGAGAGAGGTACACCCCCTTGCAAACGCCGCCGTCCCCAGCATCCGCCCCTGGTAACGAGAACCTCATCCAGAAGGCGAAGCAGCACCTGCTGCAGAACTACAAGCAGCAACCCATTGCCCTGGTGCGCGGGCAGGGGACGCGGGTGTGGGACGCGGATGGCAAGGAGTACCTGGATTGCATTGGCGGCATCGCCGTATGCGCCCTGGGCCACTGCCACCCGGAGGTGGTCGCGGCGGCCAAGGCGCAGCTGGACACGTTGTGGCACGTCTCCAACGTCTTCTACTCGCAGCCGCAGATCGACCTGGCCGCGCAGCTCACCGAGTGGGCGGGCCTGCCGCGCGCGTTCTTCTGCAATTCCGGCGCGGAGGCCAACGAGGCCCTCATCAAGCTGACCCGCAAGGTGATGAAGGACCGGGGACAGCCCGAGCGCTTCGAGATCCTCACCTTCGAGAAGAGCTTCCACGGCCGCACGCTGGCCACCGTCACCGCCACCGGCCAGCCGAAGTACCACGCAGGCTTCGAGCCGCTGCCCCAGGGCTTCCGGCACCTGCCGTTCGGCGACCTGGAGGCGGTGCGCCGCGCCGTGGGGCCGTCCACCGCCGCCATCCTGGTGGAGCCCATCCAGGGCGAGGGCGGGGTGCGCATGGCGCCCCCGGGCTATTTCCAGGGCCTGCGCGCCCTCTGTGACGAGAAGGGCCTGCTCCTGCTCGTGGACGAGGTCCAGACGGGCATGGGCCGCACCGGCCAGCCCTTCGGCTTCATGCACCACGGCATCCGGCCGGACGCCATCAGCATCGCCAAGGCGCTGGGCAACGGGCTGCCCATGGGCGCCATGCTCTGCCGCGAGGAGCTGGCGGTCAGCCTCTCCGCGGGCACCCACGGCTCCACCTTCGGCGGCAACCTGGTGTCCGCCGCCGCGGGCAACGTGGTGCTGCGCCTGATGCGTCAGCCCGGATTCCTGGAAGAGGTGCAGGCCAAGGGGGAGTACTTCCTCGCTGGCGCACGCGCGCTCCAGGCCGCGCTGCCGGAAGGCCGCATCAAGGCCGTGCGCGGGCAGGGGCTGCTCTTGGGCGTGGAGCTGGACCGGGAGGTCGCCCCCGTCATCGCGAAGCTGCGCGATGCCGGGATGCTGGTGAACTCCGCCGGGGACGTGACGCTCCGGTTCGCCCCGCCCCTCATCATCACCCGGAACGAACTGGACGAAGCGCTGGGCATCCTCCAGCGTGTCCTCCCCACGCTGTAGAAGGGGGAGCGGTTTGGCGGTGCCGGGAGGTTTGACGCCCTGCTTCCCGGACACCTACACTTGGGGATTCGCCAGCCTGCGGAACTGACACCTTGAGCGCGCCCATCCCCATCGTCGGCCTGGGGGGCAGGACCGACCACATCGCCACGGTGCCCCACCTGGACCCGGCCCGTATCCAGCTCAGCCCCGAGGAGGGCTCCGTGCTGGCATTGGTGGGCCGCGTCGAACGCATCGACGCCGTGCTGTCCCGCTCCTCGCTGGGCGAGGCACGCACCATCGCCGTGCTGCTGGCGCTGCGCGCCAAGGGGGCCATCGTGCCCGCCCGGGTGGTGCAGCGCGCCCCGTCCGCCGCCCCGGCGGTGGATGCCTCCATGGCGGAGGAGGTGGACCTGGATCCCGACCAGAAGCGCGACATCATCGAGATGGAGCGCTCGCTGGAGAGGATGGACCACCACGCGGTGCTGGGCGTGGCCCGGGGCGCGAGTCCCCAGGAGGTGAAGCAGGCGTATTACAACGCGTCCCGCCGCTTCCACCCGGACCGCTACTTCGGCAAGAACCTGGGCAGCTTCCGCGCCCGGCTGGAGCGCATCTTCAAGCGCCTCACGGACGCCCACAACGCCCTCAGCCGCCAGGAGCCGACGCGCGCCCCCGACGCGCCCCCGGCCCCGGCCGCTCGCGTCCCGACGACGCCTCCGCCGGCCGCCGCGCCCCCGCGGACGGTGTCCGGCAGCAACTTCGCGGCGATGATGCCCCCCTCCGTTTCGGGGGCGCGCCCGCCCTCGGGGTCGTTCTCCACGGTGCCGCCTCCCGCCGCCTCGCCCCCGGACGACGCGGAGTCCGAGGCCCGCCGCGCCGAGCGCCAGGCCCGCTTCGCTCGCCACCCGTACATGGCGCGCAGCCACAAGCTCACGGAGCTCATCGCCCGGGGCAGGGCGGCCACCGCGCGCGGGGACTTCGAGCGGGCCTACCAGGACTTCAACCACGTGCTGGGCCTGGACCCGAAGAACCGCGAGGTCGCGCAGCTGCTGGTGGAGGCGCGCCGCAAGCACGACCTGACGCGCGCGCAGGCGGAGGTGGAGCGCGGCCAGGAGCTGGAGATGCGCGGCGACTTCGCCGGGGCGCAGGCGGCCTACCGGCTGGCCGTGTCGCTCAACGGAGACAACCCGGAGGCGGCCTTCCAGGCGGCGCGCGTGGGCCGGGAGCTGGCGCAGGATGCGCAAGAGGTGATGAAGCTCGCGCAGCGCGCGGTGGAGCTGAAGCCGGGGCGCGCGGACTACCAGCTGCTGCTGGCCCACGTGCTCCTGGTGGCGGGGCAGAAGAAGCAGGCCAAGCACCACTTCGAGGAGGTCGTGCGCCTGGACCCCGACAACGCCGACGCTCGCGCCGCCCTCAAGAAGCTGCGCTGGACGTTCACGTGATGAGGTGCATGCGTCCCCATGGCTGCTGAGCCCGAACCGCTGATTGGCATCGACCTGGGGACGACGAACAGCCTCGTCGCCACGGTGCAGGACGGTCAGCCCATCATCATCAAGAACCGCACCGGCCAGCCCCTCACGCCGTCCGTGGTGGCGGTGTCGAAGAACGGCAAGCGCCTGGTGGGTGGCATCGCCAAGCGCCAGGCCATCACCAACCCGCAGGAGACGGTGTCCGCGGCCAAGCGCCTCATCGGCCGCAAGTACTCCTCGCACCCGGTGCAGGACGCGCTGCGCGCGCTCACGTACCAGGTGGTGTGCGGCGCGCACGACGATGTGCGCATCCGGCTGGCGGGCCGCGACCTCGCCGTGCCGGAGGTCAGCGCCATGATCCTGGCGGAGCTGAAGGCGGACGCGGAGGCGCACTTCGGCCGGCCCGTCACCCAGGCCGTCATCACCGTGCCGGCCTACTTCAACGACGGCCAGCGCCAGGCCACCAAGGACGCGGGCCGCATCGCGGGGCTGGACGTCCTGCGCATCATCAACGAGCCCACCGCGGCGGCGCTGGCCTACGGCTTCGGCCGCACGGTGAACGGGAAGATCGCCGTGCTGGACGTGGGCGGCGGCACCTTCGACGTGTCGGTGCTGGAGATCAACAACGGCATCTTCGACGTGGTGGCCACCGGCGGTGACACCTTCCTCGGCGGCGAGGACTGGGACCACCGCATCATCGAGTGGATGGTGTTCGGCTTCGCCAAGGAACACGGCATCGACCTGCGCAAGGACCGCATGGCGCTGCAGCGGCTGAAGGACGCCGCGGAGAAGGCGAAGGTGGAGCTGTCGTCGGTGAAGGAGGCGCAGGTGCACCTGCCCTTCATCTGCACGCCGCCGGGCGGAGGCGCCGCGCTGCACCTGCAGTCCACGCTCACCCGCGAGAAGCTGGAGGAGCTCACGGCGGACCTGGGCGAGCGCCTGGTGGGCATCACGTCGGAAGTCCTGGGCGAGGCGAAGGTGCGCCCCTCGGACCTGAAGGAGGTCATCCTCGTGGGGGGCATGTCGCGCATGCCCCGCATCGTGGAGCAGGTGCGCCAGTACTTCCGCCGCGAGCCCTGCAAGGGCGTGCACGCGGAGGAGGTCGTGGCCCTGGGCGCCGCCATCCAGGCGTACGCGCTGGTGGGCCAGCAGAGCGAATTGCTGCTGCTGGACGTCACGCCGCAGAGCATGGGCGTGGCCATCGCCGGCGGCTACGTGCGGCGGCTGATTCCTCGCAACACCACCGTGCCCACGTCCGCCACGGAGGTGTTCGCCACCTCCAAGGACTTCCAGCGCACGGTGAAGATCATGGTGCTCCAGGGCGAGCACGAGCTCGCGCACCACAACGAGCTGTTGGGCGAGTTCCTCCTCACCGGCCTGCGCGAGGCGCCGCGCGGACAGGTGGAGATTGAGGTGACGTTCGACATCAACGCGGAGGGCATCGTGTCCGTGTCCGCGCGCGACCGCGACACGGGCCTGCGCCAGTCCATCACCGTCACCGCCTCCAGCGGCCTGACGGAGGACGAGCTGCGCCGCATCATGGACGAGCAGCGCGACTGGCTGGTGGCGGCGCGCAACACCGAGGAGCTGAAGGCCAAGCGCGTGGAGCTGGAGATCCTGGCGCGCGACCTGGTGGACGCGCTCTCCCGCGTGCGGCTCATGCCCGGGGCCGGAGGCCTGTCGCCGGACGTCGTCGCCCGCGCGGAGGCCGCCCTGGATTCCGCGCGTCAGGCGCGCGGCGTGGAAGACGTGGGCGCGCTCACCCGGGCCTGCGAGGCCCTGTCCCAGAGCCTGCCGCTGTTGCGCTCGGCGGGCTCGCGCGGAACGCCGGGGAGGTAGGCGATGAACGCGCTCCGCGCCAAGGCGCTGGTCGAAGCCGGGTTGCTGCTGCGACTGAGTGGCGACATGGCCGGCGCGGAGAAGCTGTTCACCCGGGCCCTGGAGCTGGACCCGGGCAACGCGCGCGCGCGCCGGCTGCTGGGGCGGGACGGCCCGGTGGATCACGGCGGGGACACCGGCTGGAACCTGACGGGCCCGGATCAGGAGGCGGACTGGGGCGTCTGGGCCGGTCCCTCCGAGCCCGGCCCGGTGCAAGCCCCCTTGCGTGAATCCGTGAGCCTGCCCGAGGGCACGGGCGTGCGCGGCGACGCGTTGGACCTCATCGCGGAGGCGCACCGCACGCAGGAGTTCGGGCTGCCGGACACCTTCACTCCGGCGGGCGGGCTGCCGGAGGGCTCGGAGGTGGAGAGCCTGCTGCGGGGCGCGGAGGACCTGCTGGCGCTGGATGACCACTCCGGCGCGGTGGAGCTCCTGCGCCGGGCCCAGTTCCTGGCGCCGGAGAACCCGCGCGTGGAGGCGCTGCGCGACCGCAGCGAGCGCATCCTGGTGGCCATGCTGGAGGCGCGGCTGGGAGATTTGCACCGCATGCCGCGCGTGCGGTTGCAGCCGGACGACATCATCTGGCTCAACCTGGACCACCGCGCGGGCTTCGTGCTGGCGCAGATTGACGGCGCGGTGAGCTTCGACGACCTCTTCGCGCTGTCCGGCATGTCGCGCCTGGACACCGCGCGCATCCTCGCGCAGCTGCTCGACGAGGGCATCATCGCCCCCGGCGAGTAGGCGCACGGGGCATCCGCGTCACCCGGGGCGGATGACGGCCGTCCACACGCCGCGCACCACGGGCTCGCCCTTCGCGTTGCGCGTCTCCGTGGTGACGACGAGGAAGTCCATCCCGGCCTTGCGGTACAGCTCCGTGATTTCGCCCGTGGTGGTGAGCACGTCCCCCGGGCGCATCACGCCCAGGAACTCCAGCTCCTGCTCCCCGTGCACCAGCCGCACGCGGTCCACGCCCAGCTCCGGGTCCGCGATGGCGGCGCTGAAGGGGCGGATGGCGAACACCACCGCGAAGCTGGGGAAGGCGATGACGTCGCCGTACGGGCCCGCCTGGGCCGCCTCCTGCGAGTAGAGCAGGGGACTCACCTGCGCCGGGGGCTCGCCGAAGGTGCCCGCGGAGGGCACGGAGCCGCCGAGGATGAGGGAGAACTCGCGCAGCTTCTCCCGGCCAATCTCATAGGTGAAGGGGCCGTACGCACGGCCGACGAACTTGGGGTCCAGGGCCATGGCTATCCGAGCGAGGTTTCGACGACGGCGCCCCGGAGGACGGGCTCGCCGCGCTGGTTGGTGGCGGTGACTTCCGTGGTGAGCCGGCCGTCCGCGACGGCGGTGACGCGGCCCTGGAAGGTGACGGTGTCCTCTGGCAGCACCGGCCGGGAGAAGCGCACCCTCACCCGGCGCACCAGCCCCGGGTCTCCCACGAAGACGGCCACCGCCTCCACTGCCCAGCCCAGCGTGCAGAGCCCCTGGAGGATGACGCCGTTGAAGCCGGCCTGCCTGCCCACCTCCGGGTCGATGTGGATGGGGTTGTAGTCCCCGGAAGCGCCCGCGTAATACACCGGCCGCAGCCGGTCGCACTGGCGGACGTGCGTGAAGGTGTCTCCCACCTGGAACGTGCGTGCCATGAGGCGCGCGAGCCTACCGCATCCCTTTGTCCGTGGATGCCCACGGGAAATGAAGAAGGGGCGGCCCCCACTCGCGTGAGGACCGCCCCTCGTCACTTCAGGGCTTCAGGATGAAGCGCCGGCTTACGCCTTGCGACGGCGAGCGAACGCCATCGCCGCGAACAGCGCCATCAGCGGCGCCATGCCGCCAGCGGAGCCGCCCGTGGAGGAGCAGCCGCCGCCGTCGTCGTCGGCCTTCGGCACGGAGACCTTGATCTCGGCGGTGCTGGTGGCACCGGCCGCGTCCTTCACCGTCACGGTGAAGGCGTAGTTCTCCAGCGTCTTCTTCGCCGGCGGGGTGAAGCTGGCCTCGGCGGCGTTGGCGCCGGTCAGCGTCACGGACGGGCCACCCGTCTGGGCCCAGGTGTAGGTCAGCGTCTCGTTGTCCGGATCCGTCGACGTCGCGGCGTCGATCTTCACCAGCTCACCGCCACGCACGCCCGAGATGACCCGGACCTTGGCGACCGGCGCCTGGTTCACCTGCTTCACGTTGACCGTGTAGACGAACGGGCCAGAGGTGGCGCCGTCGGAGTCCGTCACGGTGAGGCTGAAGGCCAGGGCCGTATCGACCTGGACCTGCGGCGCGGTGAACTTCACGTTCGCCGCGGTCGTGCTGTCGAGAGTCACCGGCTGGCCACCGACCTGGGCCCAGGTGTAGGTCAGCACGTCACCGTCCGGATCCGTGATGCCGGAAGCGTCCAGCTCCACGTTGCTGCCCTCATCCGCGTCGACGGCGGAAGGAGCCTGGCCCACCGGGTGGCGGTTGGCCTTGCGCACCGTCACGTTGACCAGGTCGGACCCGGACTGGCCGCCGGAGGTCGCCGTGAGCTTGAAGGTGAGCTCGGTGGGGGCGCTGACGTCCGGCGCCGTGAAGCTCGCCGTCGCCGTGTCCGCACCCGTCAGCGTCACGTTGGTGCCGCCCGTCTGCTCCCACAGGTAGGTGACCGCCGTGCCGTCCGCATCCGTGCCGGAGCCGGTCAGCGTCACCGTGGCGCGAGCATCCGCCTCGAAGTCCGCGCCGGCGTTGGCCACCGGAGCGCGGTCCACGTTCTTCACCGTCACGGCGACGGCCTTGCTGGACTTCGCACCGCTGCTGTCCGTCACGGTGACCGTGAAGTTCAGCTGCGTGTCCGCCGTCACTTCCGGAGCCAGGAACGTGGCCTTCGCCCGGGTGGCGTTGGTGATCGTCACCGCGGGGGTGGTGCCACCCGTCCGGGCCCAGGAGTACGTCAGCGTGTTCGCGTGGATCACGTCCGCGTCCGTGGAGCCCGAGGCGTCCAGCGTCACCGGCGTGGTGTCACGCTCGTCCACCGTCGCCGGCGCGGAGGCCGCGGCCACCGGGGGCTGGTTCACGTTGTTGATCTGGATGTCCACCGTCTTCGGGGCGCTCGCCTTGCCAGACGCGTCGGTGACGACGAGCTGGAAGGTGAGGGTGTCCGTGTAGTCCACGTCCGCCACGAAGTTCGGCGTCGCGGTGTCCGCGCCGTTCAGGGAGACAGGCGTGGCACCACCGGTCTGCGTCCAGCTGTAGGTGAGTGCTTCACCCGCGGCGGCGTCCGGGTCGAAGCTGCCCGTGCCGTTCAGGGTGATGGTGGCGCGGTTGAGGACGCCGCTGACGAGCGTGCCCTCGGCGACCGCCGCCGTGCCCACGCGAGACGGACCCGCGTTGGCCACCGGAGGCACGTTGCACGTGCCCGTGGAGGCCGGCTGCTCCGCCTGGCCCGAGAACACCGCCGTGGCGCCCTCGAACTTCACGTTGTCCACGTCCAGGCCGTAACCACCCACGGCCACGTCACCGCCGATGCGGAAGCGGAAGCGGACGTTCTTGAGGCCCAGGTCGGGGAAGAAGGTCCCGAAGTTGATGCTCACAGGCGAGAAGTCCGGGAAGTCCGGGCTCACCTGCGCCAGCGCGGGGAGCCCCTCGAGGGGGTTGCCGCCGCCCGTGGCGATGTAGTCCACGTAGCCCACCTCCGCGTTCACCACCGGGTACAGGTCCCAGGGGTCGATCCAGTCGATGCCGTCGACCGTGAACTCGAGCACCGCGCCGTCGTAGGAGGCGTTGGAGTCGAACTCGAAGGAGTGGCGGTAGTCGTAGCTCATCACGAAGTCAGCCGCGTCATCCACCGTCAGCCAGGGGCTGGTGATGGTGGTCTCCGCGATCGTCCCCGGATCCCTGCCATTCGCGAACCGGTTTTCCGGCGTGCCGGACAGCGTCCAGTCACCGGAGGGCGACACGTTCTGCGACACCGTCCACCCGGCCAGGCCGGACTCGAACGTCTCCGTGTCGCTGGTGGTGGGAACGTTGTCGTAGTTGACGCGCGGATCGAACGTCGCCGTCTTCGCCCCCGCCGGGATCTCCGTGGAGTCGAAGGCGACCTTGATGCCGGCGCGCGCGGGCGAGCCGGACACCGCGGTGACGTTGACGGGCACGGTGATGGTGGCGGAAGCGCCGCGCGACAGGGCGGGGATGTTGATCGCGCCGCCGCTCGGGAACTCCAGCGTCGCCGTGGTGCTGGTGCTGCTGACGGTGCCGGCGAAGGCGCTCAGCCCGTTGCCGCCCACGTTGCGCACGGTGATCTTCAGCTCACCCTGCTCGCCGATGTCCAGGATGCCGTCCTGGTCGCAGCCGGACACGCTGTCGGTCAGCGTGATGCCGGTGACCTCCAGGTTGCCGCCCGTGGCGAAGCTCTCCGTCACGCTGATGTGGTCGAACGCGTCGCGGTCCGGCGACTTGGCGCCGAAGCCGAGGCCGCGCTTGGCGAAGGCCGCCACGAAGCGCTGGTAGTCCGCCGGGTCGCTCGCGAGCGCGACGGCCAGCACCGCGTCACGCGCTTCCGTGAAGGTCGGCGCGTTCGGCGTCGCCTTGTAGGAAGCCACGAGGTACTGCTTCATGCGGTTCTGCGCTTCCGCGAACGGGTGCGCGTTCAGCAGGCTCGCGTAGCACTCCCACAGCGCGGTGGCCCACACCTCACCGCTGTTGTGGACCTCGCTGTTGCTGTCCGTGCGCGTGCCCGCGTCCGTGGGCAGGGGGGTGAAGTTGGCGATGTGCTTGAACGTGTAGCCGTTCTTGCTCATGTCCGTCGAGTAGGGCAGGCGACGGATGCCGAAGTAGTAGCCCTGGTTCTTGCCACCGCTGGTGACGTAGCCGGCGGTGCTGTAGACGCCCTGCCAGTTGCCGTTGCCCGCCTTGGTCCGGTCGGACTCGCGAACCTGCATCAGCATGGCGTGGAAGTCGCCCCAGCCCTCGCCCATCGAGCGGCCCTGGTTGTTGCTCAGGCCCGCGGCGTTACCGATGAGGCGGTTGCTGATGTAGTGACCCCACTCGTGCGCGATGATGCCGTTGTCGAGCGTACCGTCGCGGTCCTGGTTCGGCTCGCGCAGGAACGTCACGGTGATGGGCTCGGTCGCCGCCCTCCACGCATTGCCCGCCTCCTGGGTGATCATCAGGGACGGCGTCTTGACCTTGGCGTCATCAATGCCGTTGCCGCCCATGGAGATGGGGCTGCCGGGCGAGTTGTTCGTGATGATCGTGGCGATGGCGCCCGCGTTCTGCGCGTTGAGCGACTTGATGACGAAGTTGCACACTCCGCGGTCGATGAGCGCGACCTTCCCGGTGAAGTAGCCGGCTTCGAACGGCGTGCAGCCCAGGGGGTTTGCCTCGGGGGCCGCCTTGATCTCGCCCGGCATGTCGTAGGCCTGCGTGCCGTAGCTCGCGGAGGAGGCCTCGTAGACGCCGGCGAGGGACGCGGGCGCCGTGACGGACAGCACCGGCGTGCCGTTGAACACGTACATCTGCATGCGCGGCGACGCACCGTCCGCCGGCGTGCTCATGTTCGCGTTGTCGCGACCGCCGTAGTCCTGCGCCTGGGCCTGGATGGGGTCGTTCTCCACGCCGCCACGGCCGAAGTTGAACGACTGGGCGTTGCCCGCGACTTCGTCGAAGCCGGAGTCGTAGAACCAGTCGTGCAGGAAGTTGTTCACGTAGAACAGGTTCACCACCGAGGCCTTGGTCTGCTCGGTGCTGATGCCCGGGGCCTTGGTCGTGTCGTAGACGTACGAGAAGGTGTTGTCGCTCGTCGTCTCCGCGCGGGTGTCCCGGGTGCCGGGCTGGAAGCCGTCCGGCGCGACCAGGTCCGCGTACGCGTCCACGTTGTTACCCGTGGTCTGCGTGGCGTTGGCCGGCAGCCAGGGGTCGTTCCTGCTGTAGGGGCTGTTGGCCAGGGTGATGTCGTGCGCCGGGCGGTTCAGCGGGGCCTGGTAGCCGTCCTGGGTGCCCGTGGGGTGCGGGGTCGCGTCGTTGCCCTGGGGACCGTCCTCCGGGATGAACGGGGACGCCTGGTCCGCCCAGACCTTGTACGTGAAGGCCGTGCCCGCGTCCGCGGTCAGGTCGTTGCGGAAGAGGACCTTGCCGGTGGCCGCGGAGACCACGTAGCCGAAGTACTGGCTGGAGCGCGCGGCCTTGGGGCCGGCGTTCACTTCCACGTACCAGGCCGGCTCCAGGTTGCCGGCCAGCATGAAGTACACCTGCCGGGCGCGGGCCGGGGTGGCCAGGTCCTGCGGCAGCGCGGACTTCGTGGCGGGGGCCAGCTCGAAGAAGGTGTAGTCACCCTTCGTGCCCGCGTTGATGAACGAGGTGGCCTGCGTGCCGGAGCCCGTCAGGTCCTTGAACGCGCCGGACACCGCGTCTGCGGCGCCCAGGTTGAAGCCGGCGCGCGCCTTGGTGCGCGCGGAGAGCGCCAGCTCGGACGGGGCCAGGTAGCCGCTCACGGCCACCAGGCGCAGGTCCTGGCCCATGACGACCTTGATCTCGTTGCGGAAGACGGGGATGCCACCCACCGACTGGGTGAAGGTCGCGATGATGGCGCCCTTGCCGGTGTTGTGCATCGAGCGCAGGTTGGCGCCCGCGACGTCGTCACGCGTCAGGCGGTAGCTGTCCGCCACGGACTGCAGGTGCGCGCGCGCCGCGCTCTCCGCCGTCATGCCGGCGCGGATGACGGACTTGGACTGCGCACCCTCCTGCGTCGCCCAGGCGAACGTAGGCACGCCGAGCCGCTGCTCGGTCTGCTCGATGCGAAGCCCGCGGGACACCGCCGTGTTCGAATCCACGGCGAGAGAGCGGGAGTCCCGCTGCTCCAGGAACGCGTCGAAGTTCGACCGCTCCTTGGCCCACGCACTGGTACCCGCGATGGGCACCAGCAGCAGGCTGGTCAACAGCTTTTCCCTGAGACGCATGCGCCTTCCTTCTTGGGGGTAATGAACTGCCGGACGAGGGGACTGCGAGTGACGACGACTGCACGAGGAGAAGTCCGCCGGGGGAGGCGGGCCGCTCCTTACGGATGGAGGACCGTGGGTGGACAACAGCCCATTAGGGAACGCAGCCCAACGCCACAGGTCGCATTGGCGACGTGAGCGGGGAACTCAGCGTGGAAAGGCGGCACGCGCGAGGCGAGCAGGGCGGGTGCGAAGCGCTGCGACAAGCTGGACAGCCGGGGCGCCATACCCGAACCCGGGGCGGCCCATCCGAATCGACTGTCTACGGTCACCGGCAAGCGCTGCTCTCCAACCCACTCTTCTGGCCGCGGTTGTCTTCACCGCGCCAGATTCAGTGGGAGCGCATGCTAACCAGGACACTGTTTCGTTGCATAGAGGGGGGGCCCCTCAATTTTGCGTTAGCAACCCAGTAACAATTGGCAGTCTGGAATAAGCCGTAGCGGCCAGGCGGGCGCGAGCGTGTGACACGTGGCGCGCCGCACCTTGCCTGCGGGCCCGAACCCTGTTCAGCGGCGCGAGCGCGGTGCCGGCGCGCCTTCATCCGAAGAGGGCAGTGGACCGTGGTCCAGTGGATCCTCGACCTCCGCGCCCTCCTTGCGCTGCTTGTACTGTTCCCGCACGTAGGCGACGAGCTGATCCAGATACGACGACAGCGGCGGACACCGCACACCGGTGCCGTCGAGCAGCTCCAGCGTGTTGTGGCAGTTGTAGATGGCCAGGTGGTTCACGTAGCTGATGGCGGCGCGCTGGGGCCGGGCCAGCTTCTCCAGCACGGGCAGCCGCAGCATCACGTCCGCGGCGCGCGCGGACAGGTTGAAGCGCGGCAGCCGCTTGTGGGACTTCTCCGCGATGAGCTCGTACACGCGCCGCGCGCTCATGGGGTTGGGGTCCACCAGGTGGAAGATGCGCCCCTTCGCGCGCGCGTCACGCGACAGCCGCCACACGGCCTCCACCACGAAGTCCACCGGGACGACATTGAGCGGCGCCACGCCGTTGCCCGGCAGGGGCAGCGGCACCACCAGCGGGGAGGTGACGAGCAGGATGCCCAGGTAGTAGGGGCCCTCGAAGCGATCGATTTCGCCCGTGCGCGAGTCGCCCACCACGCTGGACGGACGGAAGATGGTGACGGGGAGGGTGGCGGAGGCGCGCTGCACCAGCCGCTCCGCCTGGAACTTCGTCTCCTCGTAGGCGTTGCGGAAGGACTGGCCCCGGTCCAGCTCGTCCTCGGCGATGACGCCCACGCGGTCGCCGGACACGTAGCAGGTGGAGAAGTGGTTGAAGCGGGAGAGGTTCTCGCAGTCGCGCGCCAGCTCCAGCAGGTTGCGCGTGCCGTCCACGTTCACCCGCCACGCGGTCTCCTTGGGCACGCCCAGCTGCGATACGGCGGCCAGGTGGAAGATGTCCGTCACCCGTTCGCACAGGCGCTGGTACTCCTCGCCGGACAGGCCCAGGTGCATGTCCACCGCGTCACCGGTGAGCAGCTCCACGCGCGCGCCCTTCACCTTCGCCGCGAGCGACTGCGCCTCCTTGAAGGCCTTGGGCTGCACGAGCGCGTAGATGTGCCCTTTCGGGTCCTCCCGCGCGATGTGCTCCACCAGCCGCTTGCCGATGAAGCCCGGGTAGCCGGTGATGAAGTAGGTGCCAGGGCCCTGCCGCGTCTTGGACGTCTCGCTCATGCGCGGCGCAGCATAACCGCCCGTCAGCCGTGTGCGAGCATCGCCCGCCACACCGCCTCCACCTGAGGGCGGGTGGCCTCCGGCGCGCCGCTGTTGTCGATGACCCAGGTCGCGTGCTCGCGCTTGTCGTCCAGCGCCATCTGCGCCTGGAGCCGCGCCTCCGCCTGGTCCGCCAGGAGCCCGTCGCGCGTCATCAGCCGCGCCTTCTGCACCTCGCGCGGCACCCACACCACGGCCACGCCCTCCATGGCCTGGTGCAGCCCCGTTTCGATGAGCAGCGGCACGTCGTAGACGGCGTGGGTGACCCCTTCCGCCTCCAACGCCTGGAGCTTCTGGAGGAAGAGGGCGCGCACCTCCGGGTGCACGATGGCGTTGAGGGCGGCCCGCTCCTCGGCATTCGCGAAGATGTGCGCGCCCAGCTTCACCCGGTCCAGGCGGCCGTCGGGGCCCACCACGCCGGGGAAGCGCTCGTCGATGCGCCTCAGGCCGGGCGTGCCGGGCTCCACCACCTCGCGGGCGAGCACGTCCGCGTCCAGCACGCGCGCGCCCAGCTCCCGCAGCATCCGGCTCACCGTGCTCTTGCCGGAGGCGATGCCACCCGTCAGTCCGAAGACGTGCACGGGCTACTTCGCGGCCTTGGGGGTGGTGAAGACGAAGGACTGCACCGTCTTGCCGTCCTCGTTGAAGAAGATGGCCACGCCCAGCTTCACGTAGAGGAAGTAGGTGCGGAAGTCGTCCGTCAGCTTGCGCAGGTAGCAGGGCGTGGCGGGCATGGCGCCGGCCGGGCACGCGGGGCCGTAGCTGTTCTCGATGGTGTCCTTCTCGATGACGGGCCCGGGGAACACGTCGATGCGCTCCACCATCTGGGTGGCCGGGTCCACCTTGAACTGGGCCTGGGTGGTGCCCTTGATGGCCTCCTTGGCGAAGTAGGCCAGGATCTCCTTGCCCTCCTGGCTCATGGTCCGGGACGGCTCCCCGAACTTCTTCACCACGTCCTCCTTCTTGGAGGACCCGGGCTCGATGCCCTGCCACGGCTTGGCGGAAGCAGGCAGGGAGACGGCAGCGACGGCAACGGCGAACAGGACGGCAATCACAGGGGTGCGCATCTCGACTCCTCCCTAGCGGATCAGGCAGGCACGCCTCAAGGTCCGTTACCTCAAGCCACGCAGCTGTCCACCCGGTATTCAATCACGAACGAGACGCCTTGCCCCCTCCAGGGGCCTCTGCTACGTGCTCAAGGCATGTCTTCTCGTGCCTTCCGGGTCTTTTCCGCCCTCTTGCTCGCCGTTTCCGGCGGCCTCGCCGGCGCCGCGGACTTCACGGGCCCCGACAGCTGCAAGGGCTGCCACCCGGAGGCGTACGACGCGTGGATGAAGTCCAAGCACGCCCGTGCGACCGAGACGCTGGCGGAAGGGCAGAAGAAGGACGCGCGCTGCCTGTCCTGCCACGCGCCGGACCAGGCGGAGCAGCAGCTGGCGGCCGTCACCTGCGAGACATGCCACGGCGGCGGGCAGTACTACTCGCCGTCCTACGTGATGAAGGACCCGGAGCTGGCGCGGCTGGTGGGGCTGGTGGACCCGTCGGAGAAGCAGTGCCGCACCTGCCATGACGCGTCCTCGCCGTCCCTGCGCCCGTTCGACTTCAAGGAAGCGCTGAAGGCCATCGACCACTGGTCCGCCGAGCGCGCTCGCAAGCAGCAGACCCGGGCGGACGCCGCCCCCTCCACGCCGGCTCCGGCCACGGCGAAGAAGTAAGTGACCTCCGCTTGATCAAGATCCTCGATTCCCGCTTCGTCACCACCGCCGTGGAGCTCAAGGGGCTGCCCACGGACCACGGCGCGGAGGTGGCCTTCGTCGGCCGCTCCAACGTCGGCAAGTCGTCCATGATCAACGCCCTGACGAACCGGCGGAAGCTGGTGCGCGTGTCCAACACGCCGGGGCGTACCCGCACGCTCAACTTCTTCGACATCGACCTGGACCGCGACGGCGTGCGCCACACGGTGCGCCTGGCGGACCTGCCCGGCTACGGCTTCGCCAAGGCGAGCAAGGCGGACAAGGCCCAGTGGCAGGAGATGATCACCACCTACCTCAAGAACCGGCACCGGTTGGAGGTGGTGGTGAGCATCATCGACGCGGAGATTGGCCCCACGCCGGAGGACATGCAGACGCTGGACTACCTCCAGGAGCACAACCGCCGCATCCTCGTCGTGGCCACCAAGGTGGACCGGCTGACGAAGGCGCAGCGCAAGCCCCGGCTGCACAAGGTCGCGGAGCAACTGGAGCTGCCCCGCGAGGCGGTCATCCCGTTCTCCTCCACGGAGAAGCTGGGCGTGGAGGAGGTCTGGGGCACGCTGCTGGACACCTTCGGCAAGGCCACCCGCGTCTGAGGCTGCCGGCCGTAGGCGCGCTGTGGTAGCACCCCCGGCGTGTCCCAGAACGGCAAGACGAATGGTGGTGGTTCGCCCCTCGCGCCTCGCGAGGAGCGTCAGCGGTTGATGCGCCTGTCCCCGCGCCAGCGGGTCGCGGCGCTCTTCGACGCGGAGGACACGCCCGCGCTGGTGCGCTCGCTGCCCGCGGAGGACCTCTACGTCACCATCCAGGAGGTGGGGCTGGCGGACACGACGGAGCTCGTGCAGCTGGCGTCGCCCGCGCAGTTCCGCACCTTCGTGGACCTGGGCGGCTGGGCGAAGGACAAGCTGGACCCTCACGCGGTGCTCACCTGGCTGCGCGCCGCGCGCGGCGACGAGCCGGAGGACTTCCTGCGCAAGGTGCACGCGGTGGACCTGGAGGTGGTGGAGACGCTCCTCAAGGAGTTCACCGTCGTCCACGACCTGGAGGAGAACCCGGACGTCAACCCGCAGGGCATGACGATGGAGACCCCGGAAGGGCGCTACCTGGTGGAGGTGAAGGTGGAGGGCGTGGAGGCGTCCGCCATGCGCGCGCTCCTCAATGACCTCATCGCGGAGAACCCCTTCGAAGCGGTGCGCCTCTTCGAGGCCGTGCGCTGGGAGATTCCCTCCGAACTGGAGGAGACCGCGTTCCAGTTCCGCCGCGCGCGCCTGGCCGACCTGGGCTTCCCGTCGCTGGAGGACGCGCTCGCCCTGTTCAGCCGCGTGGACGTGCCGCCGCGCCCCACGGGGCCCGGGACGCCCGCGCTCACCGCCACGGGCGGCCACCTGGACTACCTGGAGGCGGCCTTCCGGGACCTGTCCGACGTGGAGCGGATGAACGCGGAGGACGAGCTGCGGGAAGTGGCCAACGCGGTGCTCGTCGCGGAGCTGGGCGACCCGGGCGACCTGGACGCCGTGCGCCGCGTGGGCGAATGGGTGCGCGACTACCTGTCGCTGGGCCTGGAGCACCTGACGGGCGCCGACCCCGCGAAGGCTCCGGACGTGCTGCGGGACACGCCCCTGCGCCGCGTCTTCCAGGTGGGCTTCACGCTGACGCTCCAGCTCAAGTACCGCGCGGACCGCCTCTTCAAGGCGCCCTTCATGAAGCTGGAGGACGTGCCGCTGGTGCTCCCGGAGGAGGCCGCCGCGCTGGAGGCCCTGCGGCGCAAGCGGCCCCGGCGGGCGCTGCGCGTTCCGGGCGCGGAGCCCGTTCCGTTCCGTTCGCTGCGGGAGGTGGCCGGTTCGGAAGGGCTGCTCGCGCGTGCGGAGGGGCAGGTGGCGGCGCTGGGCGCGCTCCTGGGCGGCTCCGAGGACGCGGCGCACACGGTGCTGGCGCGCTTCGGCGTGTCGCTGGACGTGCTGGGCGTGGAGCGGCTGTGGGCGGCGGTCGTGTCCATGGCCGTGCTGGAGGAGGGCGTGGACGTGCGGCCCGTGCCGCTGGGGCGCACGGTGGAGCTGGGCCAGCGCCTGTTCGAAGGCACTCCGGATGCACCTCGCCTGCGTGCGAGCGCGGCGGAGCGCGCGGTGGCGGCGCTTTCGCCCGTGGTGCCGGAGCCCGCGCGTGAGGAGCTGCGTCGGGTGGTGAACGTCACGCTGGCGCGGCTTCTGTCGGAGCTGGGGCCGGCGTGGCTGCGCGAGGGCCGTTTGGATCTGATCGCCTCCGCGGTCCTACCGATGGAGAGCGCCCCGGTCCCGTAGCTTTTTCAGCCTTGCCCGGCCCGGCGGTCGCGGGCGAGCCCGCAACCTCCCGAAGATACAGGCCTCCCGCGTTGCCATCTTCTGGCACGCGCGCTGCTTTGCCCCTCGCCCGCTAGCTGTTTGCAAACGGCTGTTTGCAGACAGCAAACGGAAATCCACGAGGGCCAGGGGCACGCGTGTGACGGGACGAGCGACCGACAGCGAAGGGGTGGCGTACATGGGACCGGGCGCGGTGGGGCAGCGTCGCGACGTACTGGCTTTCTACATGCTCGCGGGGTTCGCGGCGGTGATGTACGCGGTGCCGGGTGAGTGGATCCCCGCACTGGAGCCGCTGCGACTCGCGCTGCTGACTTCAGGGCTTGGCGCGGGCCTGATGGTGATGCGCCGCATTGGCAAGGCGGAGCCTCTCTTCTTCGACGGCGCGCGGGGCATCGCGCTGCTGGCGTTCTCGTCGCTGGCGTTCTGCTCGGTGGCGTGGAGCGTGAACCCGGAGGTGACGCGCTTCCAGGGCGTGGAGCTGCTCAAGCTCACGGCCATCTACCTGACGCTCGTCAACGTCATCACCACGCCCAAGCGGCTGGCGGTGGTGGCCGGCGCCATGGTGCTGGGCGCCATCGTGACGTCCATTGGCGTCATCAACTGGTACATCGTCGGCGAGAACATGGTGGAGGGCTTCCGTTCGCGCTGGGTCGGCGTGTACGCGGACCCCAACCACATGGCCATGAACATGGTGCTGGTGGTGCCGCTCGCGGTGGCGTTCCTCGCGCGCAAGAGCACCCCGTGGGTGTTCCGCGTGCTGTGCGCGGTGTCCGCGGTGCTGGCGGTGGTGGCCATCGTGTTGTCGCACTCGCGCGGCGGCTTCATTGGACTGTCGGTGGCGATGGCCATGTGGGCCATCCGTGAGAAGCGCCGCATGCAGGCCATCGTGCTGGGCACGGTGTTCGTCGCGGGCCTGGCGGTGTTCGCGCCCAAGAGCTTCTGGCAGCGCAATGAGACGGTGGCGTCGTTCCACGAGGACGCGTCCGCCATGGGCCGCGTCTACGCGTGGCAGGTGGCCAGCCGCATGAGCCTGGACAAGCCGCTGCTCGGCGTGGGCGCGGGCGGCTTCCGCTACGCCTGGTTCGAGTACGCGCCGCCCGAGGCGCACCGCGCCTACGTGGCGCACAACATCTTCCTCGACGTCATCGGGGAGCTCGGGTGGATTGGCCTCCTGTGCTTCCTGGTGTTCTCGGGCGGAGCCGTGGGCGGGGCCGCGGCCGCGTCGGCGGACTCGGAGATGGGGTGGCTGGCACGCGCCTTACTGGCGGCGGTAGCGGGCTACCTCGTCTGTGATTTGTTCTCGGGCTACATCCTGTCCGCGCACTGCTACGTGCTCTTCGGCCTGGCCGCGAGCGCGCACCGCATCGCGCAGGCACGGGAGCGAGCCCTGGCGGTGGGGAGGCAACCGGCGATGAATCCCGCGCCGGTGGCCACGTGGGAGGGGTCTGGGCATGCGGCGTGAGGATGCGCGGATGGGGCAGGAGCCCCTCCGCCTGGTGCAATTCACCCGGTCGTTCCACATTGGCGGCACCGAGGTCCAGGTGCTGGAGCTGCTGCGAGGCCTGCCCTCCAGCTATCAATTGCAGGTGTCTGTGTTGGAGGACGCGGGGCCCTTGATGGGCTCCGTCTGGAAGCTGGGGCACGCGCCGGAGGTGTTCTCACTCAAGGGCTCGCTCGTGCAGCCCAACACGCTGCTGCAGATCCACCGGATGGCCCGCTGGCTCAAGCAGCACCGCGTGCAGCTGGTGCACGTGCATGACTTCTACTCCAGCATCATCGCGGTGCCGGCCGCGAAGCTCGCGGGCGCGAAGGTCATCGTCGGCCGGTTGGACCTGTCCCACTGGCAGGGCAAGGCCCGCCGCCTGCTGCACGCGCAGATGACGCGCATGGCGGATCACGTCATCGCCAACGCGGAGGCCATCCGCCAGCTGCTCATGAACGAGGAGGGGCTGCCCGCCTCACGCATCTCCGTCATCCACAACGGCCTGGACCTCCAGCGCTTCGACGCGCGCGCGGCGGAGGGGCTCAAGGACACACTGCCCGAAACCAACGGAGTGCCCACGGTCCTCCACGTGGCCAACATGAACCACCCCGTGAAGCGGCAGGAGGACCTGCTGCTCGCCCTTGCCATGCTGCGTCATGAGGGGACGAAGCTGAACGCGTGGTTCGTGGGGGACGGGCCGCGCCGGCCGGGGTTGGAGAAGATGGCGCACGAACTGGGGGTGGCGGACGGGGTGCACTTCCTCAAGCACCGCACGGACGTGCCGGCCCTCTACGGTCAGGCCACCTTCGGCGTCCTGTGCTCCACGGCGGAGGGCATGTCCAACGCGGTGATGGAGGGCATGGCGGCCGGGCTGCCCATGGTGGTGACCCGGGTGGGCGGCAATCCGGACCTCATCTCGGACGGCGAGCGGGGCCTGGTGGTGGAGCCGGAGCGGCCCGCCCAGCTGGCCCAGGCCTTCCGCCGGCTGCTGGCCAACCCCAAGGAGGCCCGGAAGATGGGCAAGGCCGCCCGGGGCTTCGTTGCCCGGGAGCTGTCCCTGGAGAAGATGGTGCGCCGACATGACGCGCTGTACCGCCAGGTGGCAGGACTGCCCCCAGGCTGAAACCGCCCCCAGGGGCCGGCAAATGTCAGACCGATCCGGATAATCCACGCCCGTCCTCAGCAATTGGGGGCGGGCGCGTTTCGTAGAAAAGGGAGGCGTTTTCTCCCCGAGGACCTGCGTGTGCGCAGGTTATAGATGGGAATAGCTCGATTTTCGTGGAGATTGATGGGCAAGGCGTGGTAATGGCGCCTCGGGCATTGCCGGAAGCGGCAGGCGTGCTCACCCTGGGTGTGGCGGATCAGGCGGGTGGAGGAATCACCGCCGGTACGCAGGGGTTTTTTGAAGGAAACGGACGCCGAGCGCGGGGCCCGGAACACGGGACGCGGGGCGGATGGCTGGAAACATGAAGGTGGCGTGGGGTGGGCCGACAGGCCGCTCTCCACATCCGCCGCGACTTTACGAGGCCCTGCCAGTCGGCACGCGGCCCGGGGCGCTCGCCGGTAAAACTCCAAGGTGCCGGCGAGCGCTCTCTTTTTTGCCTCACAACGCCGCCCCCGTGCGCCCTTCAGGGTCGTCTCCGCGAGGAGGATGCACCGGGTGGGATACAGGCGTCAGGCGTCCTCGACCAGATCGAACCGCTGGCCCACGCCCTTCGCCAGGGCGACGTCGTAGAGCGCGCGGACCAGGGCCACGTCCTGCACGGCGAGGCCGGTGGAGTCGAAGACGGTGACCTCGGTGCCGGTGCGGCCGGGCTTCCGGCCAGCGACGACCTCTCCCAGGGTCCCGGCGAGCTGCTCGGCCTGGATGAGCCCGTCGTGCAGCGGCACGTTGACCTCGCCGGAGTGGAGCGCCTGATCCGCGTCGTCGATGAAGACGCGCCCTTCGACGAGCAGTCGCGGATCCAGCTCCTGCTTGCCGGGGGCGTCCGCGCCCATGGCGTTGATGTGGGCGCCGGCCTGGACCCACTCACGGCGGACCACCGGGGCGCGCGCGGGCGTGGCGGAGCAGACGATGTCCGCGCCGGAGGCCTCCTGGAGGCTCACCACGCGGCCTCCCTTCTCTTTCTGGAGTGCCTCCGCGGCCTGGGCGGACGCGTCCGCCAGCAGCAGCTCCAGGTCCCCGAAGAGGGCGCGGTGCGCGTCGATGAGGACGCGCGCCTGCACGCCGCAGCCCACGAGCCCCAACGTGCGCGGCTGCTTCTTCGCCAGGTACTTGGACGCGATGCCGCCGGCGGCGCCGGTGCGCCACGCGGTGAGCAGCGTGCCGTCCAGGATGGCCAGCGGGGACGCGGTGTCCGGGTCGCTGAGCACGTACACGGCGCGCACCGTGGGCAGCCCGTGCTTGCGAGGGTTGTTCGGATGGGCGTTGACCCACTTCACGCCAGCCGCGCCGTCGAGGAACGCGGGCATGGCGCGGAAGTCGCCGTCGTACTTCGGCAGGGACAGGTACACCTTGGGGGGCATGAGCGCGTCACCGCGGCCATGCGCCAGGAAGGCGCGCTCGACGGCTTCCAGACCGAGCTCGACGGTGTAGAGGCCGCGCAAATCCCTGGCACTGAGGAGAAGGGTGGGCATGGGCGCGCTATAGCCAGGAACGCGGTGGCCCCCCAAGGGTTGTCCAGCCGGGTTGTCCGGCGGGAGTCGCTTTCAGTCGAGAAGGTGGGCACGCCTGAGATTGGCTGGCATCGCCATCGTGGCGCATGGGGGACGTCAGAATGGAGAACACCCAGGTGGCATCGGGTGGTCCATTCTTTCATGCTTGAGGCGGTCGCGCGGGCGCCCGACTTCACCTGGGATCTGGAGCTGGAGATGACGAATGTTTTTGAACTTCTTGGCGAAATCCGCAGGCGCCCGTCTTTGTATCTTGATGCCGATGAGGAGCATCGGTTTGTGCAGTTGCGGTGTCTGGAGCATATGCTGAGGGGGTATGCCCTGGCCTTGTCTGTTCATGGGATTGAGGAGCCTGTTGGTGACTTCAATCGAGGGTTTATTGCCTACCTCCGTGAGGTGAAGGGGTGGGGGGCCGAGTTTGGCTGGGTCAATGCGATTCAGAGGGCGGTGGGTGGGGATGAAGAGAAGATGTGGGATTGGTCTTGGAAGCTGATTGACGAGTACCGTGAGTCATTGCGCAACGTGTAGCGGGCGTTGGGGAATGGCGTGAAGGAATGCGAAGCGCAGCGCGGGCCTCATGTGCGCGTGCTGCTGCTCGCCAGATTGGTGGGCGGGCGAGTGGGTACTGTCGGAAATCCAGTCCCCGATGTCGGGTGCGGATAGCCGGAATAAGCCGGAGGCAGGATAGGCTGGGGGTGATGAAGACCTCCCGGCCCACTGAAGACACCGGTTCCCAGGCGCCGAACACCGGCCACCCGACGGGTGACTCCAGCTTGCCGGAGCGTCCGCTCCACGCGACGCGCGTGGGCCGCTATGTGTTGCTGGCGCGGCTGGGCAAGGGCGGCATGGGCGAGGTCTTCGAGGCCTTCGATCCGGAGCTGCGCCGCACCGTCGCCATCAAGCTCCTGCACGAGCGGCGTCTGCCTGACGAGGAGGAGGGCGCCCGCGCGCTGCGGCTGGTGCGCGAGGCCCAGGCCATGGCGCGCCTGTCCCACCCGAACGTGCTCACGGTGCACGACGTGGGCACGCATGAGGGCCGGGTGTTCATCGCCATGGCGCGGGTGGAGGGCGGCACGCTGCGCCAGTGGCTGCGCGAGGGGCCGCACCCCCAGCGCCAGGTGCTGGCCGTATGCCGGGCGATGGGGCAGGGGCTCGCGGCGGCGCACGCGGCGGGGCTGGTGCACCGCGACTTCAAGCCAGACAACGTGCTGCTGGGCCGGGACGGCGGCGTCTGGGTGACGGACTTCGGCATCGCGTCCGACGCGGGCGTGGGTACGGAGGCAGGGCCCGCGGTGCCACCGGCGGCGCTGTTGGAAGGGCCGCTCGACACAAGGCTCACGGCGACGGGAGCGCTGGTGGGGACGCCCGCGTACATGGCGCCGGAGCAGTACGCGGGCCGGGGCCCGGACGCGCGCGCGGATCAGTTCAGCTATTGCGTGTCCGTCTACGAGGCGCTCACCGGTCAGCGCCCCTTCGAGGAGGGGACGCTGCGGCGCATGGCCGTCACGCTGCTGGATTCGCAGCGGGCCCCCCAGGGCGCGGTGGTGCCCCGGGTGGAGCTGGAGCCGCCCGCGCATCCATCCGTCCCGGGCTGGGTGCACCGCGTGCTCGCGCAGGGCCTGGCGGTGGCGCCGGAGCAGCGCTTCGCGTCCATGGAGGCGCTGCTGGCGGCGCTGGAGCGCGACCCGGAGGCGGGACGGAAGAAGCTCGCGGGCCGCTCCATCGCGGTGGTGGCCGGGCTCTTCCTGGGCGTGGGCGTGGCGTGGGTGCGTCCCACGCCGTGCAGCGGCGCGCCCAAGCTGTTCGCCCGCGTTTGGGGTCCCACGCAGAAGGCGGCGGTGGCGGAGGCCTTCGAGAAGAGCGGCGCGAAGGACGCGGATGGCGCCTTCGACCGGGTGGAGCGCGCGCTGGATGCCTACGCGTCCGAGTGGAGCCGCATGCATCGCCAGGCCTGCGAGGCCACGCGCGTGACGGGAGAGCAGCCGGAAGCACATCTGGCATTGCGCATGTCGTGTCTGGACCGGCGCCTGCGGGCGGTGGACGCGCTGGGGGCTGAGTTGGCGCACGCGGATGTGGCGCTGGTGCAGCGCAGCGCGGAAGCGGTGGATTCGCTGCGCGGCGTGTCTGGCTGCGCGAACGTGGAGGCGCTCTCCGCCGCGGTGCCCCCGCCGGAGGACCAGGCGGCGCGCACCCGCGTGGACGCCGTGCGCAAGGACGTGGCGCATGCGCAGGCGCTGCTCGACACGGGCCGTTACGCGCAGGCGGTGCCCGTGGCCAAGGCCGCAGTGGAGGCGGCGCACGTGACGCACTACCGGCCCGTGGAGGCGGAGGCGCTCCACGTCCTGGGCTGGGCCCACCACCGCATGAGCCAGTCGCGCGACGCGCGGGCTACGTGGCACGAGGCCATGGCCGCCGCCACGGCGGGACGGCATGACGAAGTGGCGCTCCAGGTGGCCACGGAGCTGGTGCTCGGACTGAGCGGGGATCCCGAGTGGTTCCCCGAGGCCCACCTGTGGAGCGCCCAGGCGCACGCGCTCATCGAACGGCTGGGCTCCGCGCCGGACCTGGAGGGACGGCTCGCCAACCACGAGGGCATCCTCGCGCTGAACGAGGAAGCGCTCGACGCGGCGGCGGAGCACTACACGCGGGCCCTGGCGCTGCGCGAGCGCACCCTGGGGCCCACGCACGTGGACACCGCGAAGGTCTATAACAACCTGGGCATGGTGATGCTGCGCCAGGGCAAGAAGGCGGAGGCCACCGCGCTGTACCAGAAGGCGCTCGCCATCTACGAGGAGCGGCTGGGCCCGGTGCATCCGCTGCTCGCGGGCACGCTCACCAACCTGGGCTTCGCGGAGCAGGAGTCAGGCAACCTGCCGAAGGCGCTGGAGTGGCTACAGCGCGCGTACACGCTGCAACAGCAGACGCTGGGGCCGCTCAATTCCCAGACGTTGCTGCTGCTCCACGACATCGCGTTGGTGCAGGAGTCGCTGGGCGCGCCGGACCGGGCGCTCGCGCTGCACCGGCAGGCGCTGGAGGGAATGCGTCAGGGTTTTGGCGCGGAGAGCCGCGAGGCCATTGATTCGCTGAAGGCGCTGGCCGGCGCGGAGGAGCGGTTGGAGCGGGACGCGGACGCGCTCGCGCACTTCCAGGAAGGGCTGGCGCTCCAACGAAAGGTGTTGCCACCAGAGGAGTTCGCGGTGGACACGCTGGAGGAGGATGTAGGGCGGCTGATGGTGGCGCAGGGCCGTCCGAAGGAGGCGGTGCCGCTGTTGCGCGCGGCGCTGGATTCCAAGTCGCGCTCGCTGGGCGCGGAGCATGCGCGGACCATCCACAGCCGCACCGCGCTGGGGCTCGCGTACTTCCTGCTGGGGCAGGGCGACAGCGCGCGAGAGCTTTTGGAGACATCCGAGCGGGTGCTGGCCCCGCTGGGCTGGAACCCGGTGGACGCCGCGATGACGCACTTCGCGCTCGCGCAGGCACTCTGGGGTCAGCCCGCGGAGCATGCGCGGGCTCTGACGCTGGCGAACAAGGCCGAGGATGGCTTTGCGCAGGGCGGCAATATGACGCGGCGCGAGCTGGCCGCGGTGCGGCAATGGATTGCAAGTCGATAGGCTTTGCCGCCTTTTGAACGGACCGTTCTTGTCGGGAATTTTCCTGAAAGGCTTGCGCTGGTCTGGGGAGTCGAGATTGTCTAATCTGAATCCCTGTCGGACGGCTGGGCGCCATGCCGGTGCCCCCTCGGACAAGGAGTCCCCCTTCATGCCTGGAATGTCATTGCTGCGCGTCGTCGTCGGCGTCTGCACGGGTCTGGCGTTGACTGCGTGCGGTGGGCCCATGACGCCCGAGGAGGCCGCGGCCGAGGAGGCTTCACTGGCCACGACGGAGGCCGCGCTGGGCTCGTGCGCGAACTGGTCCGAGTGGATCAACTCGGGCGGGCAGTATTGTTCGGACAACCGCGCGTGTGGCGTCTATTGGTATTGTGAGGGTGATCCGATGGCGGCTGCTCCCCGTTCCATCACGGGGGGCGGGCCTGAGCACCTCCCTCCGCCGTGCGACGATGGCAGCTACCCCTACCAGCGCGGCAAGCCGGGCCTGTTCAATCAGCAGTACAGCTATCGCGTGTGTTTCGACGCGGGCGGCACCTACACGCACACGGAATATCAATACCAGTACGCCTTCAGCGGGACCTGCGGCTGCTGATCAGCTCCACCACCACGCCGCCGCGGCGATGAGACCTCCCGCCACGGAGACGGCCACCCACTTGAGCCACGGTGCCTGTGAGGACGGTGGCGGTGGTTCGGGGGGCCGGAACCGCTTCACTGGCTCTGGGAGCGGAGCCTGCTCCTTCACGGGAGCGGGCTCCGGTGGCCGGGACACGGGACGCTGGGGCCTCAACGCCTGGGTCGGCGCCTCCGAGCGCAGAGGAGGCGCGGGCTCCAGGGGCAGGGTGGGCAGGACCTCCGGCTTCATCACCTCCGTGGGCTCGGAGGCGGGAGGCTCGGGCAGGGCCGGACGGAGCCTCCGGGGCTTCGCTGGGACGCCGGTGGGTGGCTCCATCAGCCGGGAGGGGAAGAGCGGGGACTCGCCCAGCCGGGCCAGCTCCGCGCGGAGCTCCTTCGCCACGGCGGTGGCCTCCGTGGGCCTGCCCTTGCGGTCCTTGGCGAGCAGCGCTTCCACCAGCGACACCAGCGACGCGGGAATCCCCGGGCGCTGCGGCATGAGCGGTGGCGGAGCGTCATACAGCACCGACTCCATCAGTGCGCGGCCGCGCTGGATGGGGAACGGCCGACGTCCGGCGAGCAGCTCGTAAAGACAGATGCCCAGCGAGTACAGGTCCGCGCGCGCGTCCAGGACCTCGTCGCGGATCTGCTCCGGGGACATGTATGCCAATTTCCCCATCACCACGCCGGACGTCGTCTGCGTGCCTTCGGACGTCTTCACGATGCCGAAGTCGGCAATCTTCACCGTGCCGGTGTAGGACAGCAGCAGGTTGTCCAGGGACACGTCGCGGTGGATGAGCTCCATCCACTTGCCCGACTCCGGATTGACGAACTGGTGCACATACGCGAGCCCGTCACACGCTTGCGCGATGGCATCCAGGATGGGGCCCAGCGGCAGCAGCTCTGGCCGGCTCGCCGCGTGGACGTGCGCGAGGCTGGAGCCCGCGACGTACTCCATGGACAGGTAGACCTGGTCGTCGATGACGCCCGTCTCCAGCACCCGCACCACGTTGAGGTGGTGCAGTCCGGCGGCGACCTCCGCCTCACGCAGCAGTCGGCGGCGGAAGCGGACGTCGGCGGCGTGCTCGGAGTGGATTCGCTTGAGGACGACCGGCTCTTCCCAGCCCTCGCGTTCCGCGAGCGAGACGCGCCCCATGCCGCCTTCACCAATGTCCCGCAGGACGCGGTACGGCCCGAATCGCTGGACGTCGTTCATTCCGGGGCAAGCCTACCGTCACTCACGCCCGGAACGCAGGATCACGCCGCGGGTCAGCCGCCGACCCGAGCCGGGTCGCTGGCCTGGAGCTCCTCTTCGGCCCCGATGCGTCCCTGGCCACTGCCGGTGTGCTTGGAGCCCGCGGACCGGGAGCTATCGCCCGTCGCCACCCGGCCACGGCGGGAGCCTTCCGGCGCGTCCGCGCCCACCAGCTTCGCGAACAGGTCGCGGACCCGCTCGGCCAACTTCTGGAAGGGGGAGGATGGCTTCGGCCTGGCCGCGCCCGCCGCCCCGCTCTCCGAAGGCACGAAGCTGCACGAGACGGAACCGGAGTGGCCACCGCCCTGGCCCCTCACGCTGGAGCCGGAGGCGCAGGGCCGCGCCTGGCCGCCCTCACCCACGGGGCCGCGATGGAGGCGGTCCTGGATCAAGAGGCCAGGCCGGTCATGGCTGGGGCCGCCCTGGAAGAGGTCCGGCGGATCCCTGTAGCCCTGGGCGCTGCTGGAGGATCCGTGCCCGCCAGCCAGGCTCTGCCCGGACGCGCGATGCACCGGAAGCTGGGTGGGCTGCTCGGGCTGCGTGGGGCTCGACAGCGGGCGGGAGATCTTCACGAAGCACCTCAGGACGGAGTTCCTGAAACCATCATCGGACCCACCACGTTCCGAGTTTCCTAGGAGTACCGGAAAACCGAAGACGCGTCTGGGATGCAGCGCGTCAGCGTTCAAAGCCAGACAGCGCTTCCGCGCCCACCAGAAGGTGGAGGGAAGGGGTGCGACAGGTATGGTGCGGCGCGATGACGACCGCCCCGCGCCCCAAGAGCGTTCCTCCTGAAGCCACCTTCGATGCCTCCACCAAACTCTGGCGATGCGGAGGTCCCAACGACGCGCGCGAGCGCCTGTGGATCCATCCGTCGGGCCTGCTGCTGCTCGACGCCACGCGCAAGGACGGCAAGCTGGATGGAGAGATCAAATGGTCGCTCGGCATCCACGAGATGTCGGAGCACGCACCGCGCCTGGCCATGCAGGAGGCGCTTGGGCTGCCGAACGGGCCGAACAATACGATGATCGCGACGTTCGCGGACGGCGCGCTGGTCGAGGTGCGCTTCCGCCCCGGCTTCGACTTCCCGGACGAGCTGCGGATTGAACTGCGTGATGGCGTCATCGACGGCGCCCTCGAGTGGGTCGTCGGCCCGGTCGATGGCGCCCTGTTCGAGTACGCCGGCACGAAGCTCCTGCACAAGATCTTCAAGGTCCCGAAGCCCTGGCCTCATCGCCTGACGGCGGTGTTCGCCAAGGGCAAGCTGAAGAGCACGACGTTCTTCGCCAAGGACGGCACGCCGCTCGACGTGAGCAAGCCCACGCTCACCGAGTGGGGGGAGAGCACCGAGGCGAGCACCCTGGCCGGCTACATCGAGCGCGGTGACTTCGCGGCCGACGCGGCGCGCTTCTTCCCGAAGGCGCCCCGCGTGTCGAAGCCCGGCAGCAAGAAGGTTCGTGCCGTTCCCGCGGGTCGTGCGCTGGACGAAGTGGTGATGGGCGGTGGCGTGCCGTCGATGACCCTCGCCTTCGACTTCGACAGCTACGGCTTCGACTGCAAGAAGGAGGACCTGGCCGCTGCGAACGACGACAAGTACGTCGGCATCGCGAGCGACGGCTCCGGCGAGATGTTCCTCCTCGACGTCACGACGGGAGCGGTCGTCCGCTACGCGCACGAGGAGGGCTCTGTCTCGCCGGCCTTCGCCTCACTCGATCAGCTCGCCTTCGCGCTCCTCCGCGTAGAGGCGGCCGCGAAGAAGCTGATCCCGAAGGCGAAGGTCTCGGCGTTGTTCAAGCGGCTGGACCTCAAGGTGGCCGCCGCGCTCCTGAAGGAGTACTGAGCACGCGTGCGCGGGAGGAACGGCGTCTTCAGTCCCTCCGGTGGGGCGTGCAGGGGGGATCGCCCTGCGTCCCGCCAGAGTTGCCCCGGCCGCCCGCGCGGATGCTGCTGCCGGAGGCGGTCGTGCCCGGGCCGCCGGGGCCCTGTGAGGGCTTGAACTTGTCCCGGTCCTCGATGCCCTGTCCGCCACTCGAGGCGCTTGCGCCGACGCGGATGCTGCTGCCTGAAGCACCCTGCTTGCTGTCACCCGCGTTCGAGCTGGCCACCGGCCCGTCGAAGACGTCGGAGGGGCTCTGCTCCGCGGGCGGCTTCGGCGGGACCGGCTGCGGCACGGAAGGGCGCGGCGTCGAGGTCGGCGACGCGGGCGGGGACGACGGCGGACGGGAGATCTTCACGGCGCACCTCGAAGGGCGGAAGACGTCCCACAATCATCGCCCGGGGCCTGTCCCGAGTTTCCTGTGTCACCAGGAAGACAGGTTACCTGCCCCGGAGGGCAGGTGGGCCTATGCGGGCATGCCTTCGCGAGCGTCCATGCCAATCACGTCTCGCACGGAGGCGAAGCCGTCCCGGGCCAGCAGGGCGCCCAGCTCCGGGAGGATGCGGTCCACCATGCCCGGGCCCTCGTAGATGAAGCCCGTGTACACCTGCACCACGGTGGCGCCCGCGCGCAGCTTCTCGTAGACGTCCTGCGCGGTGAACACGCCGCCCACGCCGATGAGGGGCAGGGCGCCCTTGCCGCGCTGGTACGCGCGGCGGATGACGGCGTTGGACAGCTCGCGCACGGGGGCGCCGGACAGACCGCCGGCCTCCTTCGAGTGCGGGTGCTCGAAGGGTCGGGTGAGCGTGGTGTTGGTGGCGATGAGCCCGGACAGCCCTCGCGCCATCGCCACGTCCACGACTTCATCCACGGCTTCGGGTGTGAGGTCCGGAGCGATCTTCAGGAACAGCGGTGTGCCCGGAGCCACGGATTCCATCCGTTCGCGCACGGCGAGCAGCAGCGCGGACAGCTGCTCTGGCTCCTGCAGCTTGCGCAGGCCCGGCGTGTTGGGCGAGGACGCGTTGACGACGACGTAGTCCCCCAGCGACGCGAGCGCATCCACGCACGCCACGTAGTCGTCCATCGCGCGCTCCAGCGGCGTGTCCTTGTTCTTGCCGATGTTCACGCCCAGCGGGCCGGGCTTCCACGAGCGGGCCTTGAGGCGCTCCGCCGCGGTGGCCGTGCCGTGGTTGTTGAAGCCCATGCGGTTGATGACCGCGCGGT
The DNA here is from genome assembly GCF_003668965.1 of Corallococcus sp. AB030. Classification (NCBI taxonomy): domain Bacteria; kingdom Pseudomonadati; phylum Myxococcota; class Myxococcia; order Myxococcales; family Myxococcaceae; genus Corallococcus; species Corallococcus sp. AB030. The sequence goes on along the minus strand of NZ_RAWQ01000055.1, from coordinate 2,705 downwards.
GCTCCGGCAGGCGGAACAGGCGCGGCTTCGGGTTGCCGGGCTGGGGCTTCGGCGTGACGGTGCCAATCTCCACCGCGGAGAAGCCGCAGGCGAACAGCCCGTCCACGGCCTCCGCGTCCTTGTCCAACCCGGCGGCGAGCGCCACCGGGTGGGCGAACTTCATCCCCGCCAGCTCCACGGACAGGTCCATGGGCGCGAGGCGCAGCGTGTGCTCGCGCATGGCGCGGCAGCGGGCGTTCCACTTCCCCAGGGCCGCGAGCCCCGACATGCCCAGCCGGTGCGCGGGCTCCGGGGGCAGGCTGAAGAGCAATGCGCGAGTCAGGCCGTACATGCGTCAGGCCGGGATGAAGGACGCCTCGCGCGCCCACGCGAGTGCCTGGTCCACCTGCTCGGTGGAGAGCAGGTTGTTGGACTCGACGATTTCAATCTCCCGCCGCATGTCCGTCTCCAGCAGGTAGGGGCCGTCCGTGTTGATGGTGAACTTCACCTTGCGGTCCCAGAACGTCTGCATGATGTGCTTGAGCTCCTGCAGGTCCGCCACGGCCTTGGTGTGGATGTTGGACGTGGGGCACAGCTCCAGCGTGATGTTGTTCTCGCGAAGAATCTTCATCGCGGACTCGTCGTACGCGGCGCGGATGCCGTGGCCGATGCGGTGGGGCTTGAGCTTCTCCACCGCCGCCATCAGGCCGTTGGCGCCCGTGCCGGCCGTCTCGCCGGTGTGCACGGTGCACTTGAGGCCGGCCTTGCGAGCGCGGGCGTAGAGATCCTCGTACTCCGAGAGCGACGACTTGTGCTCCATCGCGTCGCGCTCCGTGCCGGCCAGGTCGATGCCGTACACGCCGCGCGAGCGGTACTTGATGGCCTTCTCCACGATGATGCTGTTGAGCTTGTGGTCGAACTCGCGGGCCAGGCAGAAGATGAGGCCCACCTTCACGCCGTACTCCAGCGTCGCGCGGTCCATGCCCCGCAGCGCCGCGTGGATGATGTGGTCCAGATCCAACTCGCTGGAGAGGTTGCGCTTCATCGGATTGAAGCGCAGCTCAATCTGCGTGACGCGGCTGCCCCGGTACTCCTTGCCAATCACCTCGTAGACGGAGCGCTCGATGGCGCTGGGAGAGGATTGGATCTTCTCCGTCCAGGTGTGGAGGATCTTCAGGTAGTCGTCCAGGCTGCCCACCTTGCCCGGACGGGAGGTGATGAGCTCGACGAAGTCGAAGTAGTTCTTGACGGGGAGCTTGAAGCCCTGCTGGTGGGCAATGGACCACAGGATGTGCGGAGCCACCGCGCCACCCACGTGGATGTGAAGGTCAATGAGGTCGCGAACCATGGCGGCATGTATGCACAGCCACGGCCACGCGTAAAGCTATCGGCGCAGCAGCACGTAGACGGCGCCAGCCCCGCCGTCCTGCGGACGGGCAGTGGAGAACGCCAGCACCATCCGCTCCAGCCGCTTCTGCGACAAGAGGTCTCTCACCGCGTCCTTGAGCACCGGGATCTGATCCTTGGAATTCAAACCGCGCCCGTGGACGATGAGCACGCAGCGGCGCTTGGCGCGGCGGCTGTCGGACAGGAAGCGCTCCACGGCGGCCTGGGCCTCGCGCTGCGTCTTGCCGTGAAGGTCCAGCCGGTCCTGCACGGAGAAGTCCCCCCGGCGCAGCGAACGCAGCAGGTTGGGGTCGGCGCCGGGGGAGGCGCCCTCGAAGGCCGTGTCCGAGCCGGTGAAGGACAGGGGCCCGTCCACGGCGACCAGGTCGGAGAGCTGCGCGAGCGCCTCCGCGTTGTCGTCGATGAGCTCCGGCAGGCGCGGGTTCGTCTTGGGGGCTTCACCGCGGTGGGTGATCTGCTGCACGCCGTCCATGGCGGAGAAGAAGAGGCCCACGTCGTCGTCTTCCGGACGCGCCTTGGGGGCCTTGGTGGGCTTCTGCGCGACGGCCTTCTTCTTCGAGGCCTCCGCGGCGGCGGCCGCTGCCTTCTCCTGCTTCTCCTGGTCCTGGAGCGTCTTGATGGCGGACTTGAACGGGTTGTTCTGGAACTCCGCTTCCTTCTTCTTCGGGGGACGCTGGCTCATGGGATTCCTGTCTTCTAACCCGGGCTACAGGCCGCGCAGCCTGCGGATTTCCTCGTAGGCGTCGCGGGCGGCCTGGAACCGGCGGGCGGCCTGCTCGGCGGCCTTGGGCGCCAGGTGGGCGGCCTTGTCCGGATGGAAGCGGGCGGCGAGCTTGCGGTAGGCGCTCTTCACCTCCGCGTCGGTGGCGTCCGGGGGGAGGCCGAGCGTCTGGTAGTGGGCGGTGGCGTCGCCCAGGTGCAGTTCGGCCAGGGCCTGGACCTTGGCGTCGGGGACGTCCAGGCCTTCGGCCATGCGCTTCAGGGCCTCGCGTTCAGAGCGCTGGAGGGGGCCGTCCGCGAGCGCCATCTCATAGAGCGCGTCCAGCAGGCGGAGCCGTTCGCCCGAAGGCAGGGAGTCCAGGCAGGAGGCGAGGGAGGCAGGGGCGTCCAGGGAGGCGGGGCGGGAGAGGAAGTCCTTGAGGTAACGGCGCACGGCCTGGACGGTGTGGGCGTCGGCGCGGAGGACCTCCTCGAAGTAGCGGCGGACCTCGCGGACCTCCTCGCGGCGCATGTCGCCGTCGGCGCGGGCCACGTCCACGAAGAGGGCGGTGATGTCGCGGTCGAGCGGGTCCTCGTCCGGGGCCTGGACGATGGGGAAC
>NZ_RAWQ01000550.1:0-250 GCF_003668965.1 Corallococcus sp. AB030 | reverse complement strand
CTCCACAGTCGGCTTCCAGCGTTCCATGAGCCACCTCCGAAGGTGGCGACCTATGCACGCGACCCCAGCCCGCGTCGATCCCCTATCGCCTGCCTGCTCCCTCGCCGTAACCTGATCGGCGCTCTAGTACGACTTGGTCACATCCGAGAGGGCAGCTCAGGCGGAGCTCTGGGGTTGATGGCCGTGTTGCAGAGGGGGCAGATGCCAATCTGCCTGAGGAGAAGGGGCTGCAACGCGCGTCGTACCATCG
>NZ_RAWQ01000549.1:0-254 GCF_003668965.1 Corallococcus sp. AB030 | reverse complement strand
GTGTTCTACAACCGGAAGCGGCGCCACTCCGCCCTGGGCTACGTCAGCCCAGTGGAATACGAGCGGAGGGCCGCAACCAAGAGGCTGGCAGCGTAGTCAACCTGTCCACCGAACCGGAGCAGGCCCAGAGGTTGCTTCGAGGCTACGACGTCGACGCCCCCCGTCTCCAACTCGCAGGCCAGGTCCACGCCCGGGTCGGCCGGTACACGGCGACGTACAAGACGCGGCAAGGCCCCGTCGAAATAGAGCGAAGC
>NZ_RAWQ01000548.1:0-254 GCF_003668965.1 Corallococcus sp. AB030 | reverse complement strand
AGGCCATGGAAGCGAAGCTACGGCGGGAGGCCGAGGTGGGGAAAAGCTTCGGGAAAGTGGACCCGGACGGCGCGCTGGAGGCCATCGACGAGGCAGCCGAGGCGCTGCAGCGCGATGCGAAGCGGAGTGAGCCTGGCCCGGTTCCGTGGACACCCGAGATGTGATGGAAGGAGCACGGGATGTCCGCGACTGACGAAAAGCAGAGGAAGCCCCGCAGGCCGCGCCGGGAGTTCACGGCGGAGTACAAGGCCGGG
>NZ_RAWQ01000547.1:0-254 GCF_003668965.1 Corallococcus sp. AB030 | reverse complement strand
AGCTGACCCTCCGCGGTCTGGTGCTCGGGTCGGTGCTGGGCATCGTGTTCGCGGCGTCGTCCGTGTACCTGGCCATCAAGGTCGGCCTCACGGTGTCCGCGTCCATCCCGGTGGCGGTGCTCTCCATTTCGGCTTCTTCTTCGTGACGGTGAGCGCGCGCATCACCGGTGAGATTGGCTCCTCGTCCAACCCCATCTCCGGCATGGTGGTGGCCACGCTGCTCGTCACCTGCCTCGTGTACCTGCTGTTCGGCT
>NZ_RAWQ01000546.1:0-254 GCF_003668965.1 Corallococcus sp. AB030 | reverse complement strand
CTTCACCGCCCCGGCCTTGTACTCCGCCGTGAACTCCCGGCGCGGCCTGCGGGGCTTCCTCTGCTTTTCGTCAGTCGCGGACATCCCGTGCTCCTTCCATCACATCTCGGGTGTCCACGGAACCGGGGGCGGTCTCAAGCGGTGAACGCACCACGTGGGTGCTCACCATGGCACCCTGCTTGACGGGAGGCACTGGGTGCGAGGCAGAGGGAAAGCAGCAAGGCTGACAGGTGAGGACAGGCTGGAGATTCGTC
>NZ_RAWQ01000545.1:0-257 GCF_003668965.1 Corallococcus sp. AB030 | reverse complement strand
CTGCCGGGACCTGCGATCTGGTACCGCGCCCAGGGCTGGCCATCGTACCAGTAGGCGCCTTCGACGGATCCGTTTCCGCCGACCCACCAGAGCTCCATGCTGCCCGGGATGCGCGAAACCGCTGCGATACCACTGCTCGTGGATGCGCTGCCGGGACCTGCGATCTGGTACCGCGCCCAGGGCTGGCCATCGTACCAGTAGGCGCCTTCGACGGATCCGTTTCCGCCGACCCACCAGAGCTCCATGCTGCCCGGGAT
>NZ_RAWQ01000544.1:0-262 GCF_003668965.1 Corallococcus sp. AB030 | reverse complement strand
GGCGGACGGCGAAGTCTCCCTCTGGGCCGAGGCTCGCGGCCCGTCGCGCTGAGACGACTCACCCAGCAATCATTCGCCGAACCTCTCCGTCAACGTCGCTCTCGACGGGCTCGGGCGAGGACTTACGTTGGAAGACGCTCAGCAGCCGATTCTACCGCTGGCAGGAGGCAGGCATCTGGGCGCGGGTGCTGCGGCAGTTGCAGGCCGAAGCGCACGAGGATGAGCACCTGGACTGGACGCTGCACTTCCTGGACGCCAGCGT
>NZ_RAWQ01000543.1:0-294 GCF_003668965.1 Corallococcus sp. AB030 | reverse complement strand
GACTCGTGGCCTATGTGGAGGCGCAAATCGAGCGCGATATCGCGCTGGGGCGGCTGCACCCGAGCGGACAATTCGGCTCCGAAGCGAAGCTGGCGCGCCGCTATGAGGTGTGTCGGGGCACCATCCGTGAGGCGCTGCGGCGGCTGGCGGCGCGAGGCCTGGTGGTTCAGCGCCCCGGACGCAAGACGCGCGCGGTGGCGTTGGATGAGTCACTGACGCTGGAGAATCTGGGGCTGGCGCTGCATGACGCGAGCAACCCGGATGCCCGGTGGCTTCTGGAGGGCTACTTCAGCC
>NZ_RAWQ01000542.1:0-326 GCF_003668965.1 Corallococcus sp. AB030 | reverse complement strand
TGGTGCCGGTCTGGCACGACTGCACGAGGACGTCAGTGGACTGGCAGGATCCACCGCTGCAGGTGCCCGTGCCGGTGGTCTTCCGGACGTCATTTCCGCTGCAGTAATTGGTGCTCGCGGTGCTGCAGCTCAGCGCCGAGCCGCCGCAGGTGCCGGAGCCGTTGCACACGTCACCCGTCGTGCACGCGTTGCTGTCATCTGTACCGCACCGGATTATTGAGACACCAGATTGGTTGTAATCAGGCCGCCTGCTTCGACTGCATCAGCGCTCGCCGGGCCTGACTCGGCGAGAGGAAGTTGTGGCGCTCCAGCAGCCAGTGCTCGTT
>NZ_RAWQ01000541.1:0-363 GCF_003668965.1 Corallococcus sp. AB030 | reverse complement strand
GCCCGAGAACATCGACTCGAGGAAGCTCTCCAGCTCCCCCTCCAACCGCTTCAGTTGCGTCGGTGTCATGCAGGGGGAACAGTCCGCCCACCCTCACGCATTCTTGATGTGACCAAGTCGTACTAGGTCGCCCGCGGTGCCCAGGTTCGGGCTCTTGTCGATGAGGTCATAGACAGACGGCCGGGGAATCCCGAGCATGAGCATAAGGAAGGACAGGAGCCCTATTGGGCGTAGCGGGGGGGGAGCAGAGCGGGAGGAGAGGGACGCTGACGGGTAGCCCATGAGCCGCACTCCGGGCCGGCGCAGAAGCCATTCAGCTCCAGCAGACAGACGCCAGCCCAGCCCAGCCGCCTTCCCAGGCGG
>NZ_RAWQ01000054.1:0-48183 GCF_003668965.1 Corallococcus sp. AB030 | reverse complement strand
CTGTTCGTGTCCACCGACGGCGCGAACACCGTGCAGACGGTGCCGCCCGTGGAGCTGTTGCCCGTGGGCATGGTGCCCGCGTCCGGGGCGCTCACGGAAGCGACGACCTCCGTGCAGGTGGACTTCACCTTGCCGGTGAAGGAGGAGTCCCTCACCGCGACGTCGTTCGAGGTGAAGGCGCTGCGCGCGGGGACGACCCTCGTGGTGCCGGGGACGCGGAAGGTGGAGTACGCCGTGCGCGGCTCCTCCGTCGTCTTCACGCCCGACGCTCCGTTCCAGGATGGGGACGTGGTCTCGGTGGGCGTGAGTGGGCTCGTGTCGATGAGCCTCAAGCCCCAGGCCGTGCCCTTCCACGGGACGTTCACGGTGGTGGGCGCGCAGGCGCTCCAGCCGCGCATCGACTCGCTGAAGCCGGCGTCGGGCCGGGCGGACCGGACGACGGTGGTGGAACTCACGGGCGCGGGCTTCCGCGCGGGCGACGTCGTCCGCGTGGGCGGCCGTCCCGTCACGGTGACGGTGGTGGATGAGAACACGCTCTCGCTCACCATTCCCCCGACGCCGTTGGACAGCTCCGGCCTGCCGGTGGCGGGCGCGGCGGCGGTGGAGGTGGTGGACCCGAGCGGCCTGTCCGCCCTGAAGCTGGGTGGCTTCGTGTTCCGCGACGCGCTGAAGCTGCTCGCGCTGTCGCCGGACCGCGCGCCGCAGCAGGGTGGGGTGAAGGTGCAGTTGTCCGGCCGAGGCTTCGCGCCGGGCATGAAGGTGTCCTTCGGGGGCACGAACTCCTTCGACGTGCGGGTGCTCGGCACGCAGGCCGCGGAGGCCGTCGCGCCGACCCATGTCGCGGGTGTGGTCGACGTGGGGGTGACGCTGGAGGGCGACACGTCGCTGCTGCCGGCCTCGTTCCTGTATGGCTCGGGCGCGGTGTCCCGGCTGTCGACGCCGCCGGTGCGCGACGTGCTGGTGGACAACGGCGTGGCCTATGCCGCGCTCGGCGCCACCGTCGATGTGTACGGCGCGAACGGCACCCTGTTGGCCGCCAACCGGAAGACGCCGAACGGCGGACTGCTGCTGGCAAGCCTCAGCGAGCCCACGCACGTCACCCCCATCGCGCAGCTCACCTTCCCCGGGGAGGGGGGCAGCCGCCGCGTGCTCAAGCAGGGCAACACCGTCTACGTCGCGGCGGGTTCGAGTGGCGTGCAGCGCGTGAACGTGGCCACGCCGGGTCAGCCCGCGCTGTACTCGGCCCTCACGGTCCCTGGCGGCGCGGTGGACATCGCGCTGGGCGGGTCGCTGCTGTTCGTCGGTGACTCCGAAGGCGTCAAGGTGTTCGACGTGTCCAACGCCAATGCCGCCGCGCAGCCCCTGCGCGTTGGCGCGCGCGCCATCCCGGGTGGGGTGGGCGCCCTGGCGTTGCACGGGAGCCGTCTGCTGGTCTCCAGCGCGGCGAAGGTCGCGCCGAAGTTCTACGTGCTGGACGCGCGGACCGGCGACCTGGTGGAGCAAGGCGTGGCGGAGCTCGTGGCCCCGGCGGTGCACATCAGCGCCGAAGGGACGCGGGCCTTCCTGGCACTCGGGTCAGCGAAGCAGGTGGCCATCTACGAGCTGTCGGGCGCCCAGCCCTCGCCCGCGGGGACCCTGGTGGTGGAGGATCCGCTGGGCGGCACCTGGGTGTCCGCCGAGCAGACGCGCGTCGCGGCGGGCGTGGCGTACGTGGCCGCGGGTGGTGGCAAGGTGCAGCGTTTCTCCGTGCGCGAGGGCACTGCGCCGGTCCGGCTGGGCCAGGCGGCGGTGGTGGGCGACGCGCGCACGCTGGCGTTCATGGGGCGCTACCTCCTGGTGGGCACGCTGGTGCTGGACGACGCGGGCACGGCGGTGGAGCTGCCGCTGACGGACCCGGCCCAGGCGGGGCTGCAGCTCGCGGGCGCGCTGGCCTCCGTGGAGCTGGACACGCTGGAGATCCGCGGCACGGAGCCGGCGGAAGGGGACATCGTCGCGCCGGGCGCGGAGGTCCACGTCCTGTTGACCTCCCTGCCGGACGTGGCGAGCGCCGGACAGGTGACGCTGATGCGCGCGAATGACGGCGAGCCGGTGTCGGTGTCGCGCTCGGTGGTGACCGACACGCAGGGCGGCCAGGTGGTGCTGACGCCGGCGGCGCCGCTCGCGCTGGACACGCGGTACGAGCTCCGCGTGGGCGCGGGGTTGAAGGACCTCCGGGGCGCCATGCTGGGCACCGAGGCCCGGGTCCGCTTCCGCACCAGCCTCAACGCGTCGCAGGAGCGGCCGGAGGTGGCCTCCGTGTCGCCGGCCTACGGGCTGGAGGCGGGCGGCAACGAAGTGGACGTGCTGGGCACGGGCTTCCTGCAGGACTGCACCGTGAAGGTGGGCGGCGCGGTGGCGGCGGTCTCGCAGGTGTCGCAGGACGGCAAGCGCGTCCACGTGACGGTGCCGCCGGGCAAGGCGGGCGCCGCCGCGGTGGAGGTCATCAACCCGGGTGGTCTGTCGCACGTGCGGCTGGGCGCCTACCGGTACCTGTCGCTTCCGTCGCTGGCGGCGGTCCAGCCGGCGCGCGCGCCGTACAGCAGCCGGCAGGTGGTGACGCTCACGGGCCAGGGACTCTTCCCGGGCTCACAGGTGTCGTTCGGTTCGGTGCCCGCGCGGTCGGTGACGTTCTCCGATTCCGGGGCGCTGCTCGTGGAGGTCCCGGATGACGTGACGGGGCGCGTGGACCTCACGGTCCTCACGCCGGGCACGCCGCCCCAGCAGGCCACGCTCGCGGGAGGCTTCACCTTCACGCTGGCGAAGCGCGCCCAGCTGGACGGCGTGGGCCAGGTGGTGGCGCGCAAGGACCACCGGCTGTTCGTGGCCCGGGATGGGTTCCTCACGGCCCTGGACTTCTCCGTTCCGGGGAGCCCCACGGAGGTGGGGACGGTGACGGGCGTGACGCAGCCCGTGGACCTCGCGCTCCACGGTGACTCGTTGTTCCTCGCGGGCAAGGGCGAGGTCGTCCGCTACGACGTGTCGTCTGGTGCGTGCGCGCCCCAGCCGCTGGCGACGTGTGGTCCGCTGGAGAAGGACCGCGTTCAACTCGCGCCGACGTCGGGTGTCACGCTCCGCGCGGTCGCGGCGGGCGACGCCGGGGCGTACGTGGCGGTGGCGGGCGGCAACGAGCTGGCGCTGCTGGCTCCCGTGAACGGCGTGTACGCGGTGGTCGCGCGGACGTTGCTCGACTCGGGCACGGTGCTGGACCTGGACCTGGTGCGGGGCGCGCTGGTGGTGCTGGTGCGGGATGGCGCGGCCGGTGCCCGTCTGGAGGTGCGCAGCACGGAGAGCGCCAGCCTCACGCGTCTGCGCGAGGTGTCCCTGCCGGGCACGACGTCCGGCGGTGACGGCGCCCTGACGCACGAGGGGGCGCGCCTGGCGGCCTCCGTGGGTGGGCAGCTGTACCTCTTCGATTTGACGGAGGTGGAGGCGCCGGGCTTCGTGGCGTCCGCGCTGGACCCCAGCGGCGGCACCTCCAGCACCCTGTCGCTGTCGGGCCCGTGGCTCATGGCCGCACAGGGCGGCCGCGTGTCGTGGCTGGACACCACGCAGGGGCTGCGGGAGCGCACGTTCGCGGACGGCCTGGGCCTCGTGTCGGACGTGGCGGTGATCAACGGCGTGGCCGTGGCCGCCAGCTCCAGCAACAGCCTGCACGTGTTCCGGGTGCCGTACCCGGCGGTGGATGGCATGTCGCCGCTGCCCGGTGAGAGGGTGGCGCAGGGGGCGGCGGTCTCCGTGGCCCTGGCCTCGGAGGTTCCCAGCACGGTGACCCAGGCGTCCTCGCTGGCGCTGTGGGACGGCGCGCTCGAGGTGGAGGGTTCGTTGCTGGCCTCGGGTCACTCGCTCGTCTTCACGCCGGTGGCGGCGCTGGACCCGGCGCGCTCCTACGTGGCGCGGCTGGGACTGGGCGCGCTGCCGGATGTCGTCGGTGGCACGGTGCTGGGACCGTGGGACTACCCGCTGCGCGCGGGCGGCCCGGCGGTGTCGCTGAGCATCTCCTCCGTGACGCCGGACACGGGCCCGACGGCGGGTGGCGTGACGGTGAGCGTGCTGGGCGCGGGCTTCGATGCGAGCACGCAGGTGTTCATCGGTGGCATCGCCGCGCCGCTCGTCGCTCCGTTCGAGGAGAACCAGCTGCAGGTGAGCCTGCCGCAGGCCACTGTCGCGGGCCCCGCGGACGTGCGCGTGCGTCGCGCCTTGGATGGCGTGGAGGCCGTGGCGGCTTCGCGCTTCCTGTACGTGGCGCCGCTGTCGTTCGCGAGCGTGACGCCCCGCGCGGTGGACCTGGCGGGAGGCACGGTGAGCATCACGGGCACGGGCTTCCACCGCGGCCTGGAGGTGCGCTTCGACGGCGTGAAGGCGTTCACCCAGAACCTGACCGCCAGCCGCGTGGACGCGCTGGTTCCGGCGGGTGACGAGCGGCACCTGACGCTGACGCTCAGCCAGCCCGGCGCGACGCCGGTGGTGGTGGCGCAGGCGGTCTACCGCGGTGACGTACGTGCTCCCGTCGTGGAGCGCGTGGAGCCGATGGCCACCGTGGGCAACCAGAACGTCCCGCTGGCCGCCGTCTTCGACGTCCGCTTCGACGAGACGCTGGCGAGCGCCAGCACGCAGGGCCTGAAGCTACTGCGCCATCCCTCCGGCGTGGCCGTGCCAGGCATCGCGAGCCTCCTGGGCGACGGGCGCACCCTGCGCTTCACGCCGGGCGCCGCGCTGACGTCCACCACGTCGTATGCGTTGAGCGTCACCGGCGTGACGGACGTGGCGGGCAACATCGCGTCCGCCTTCACGCACGTGTTCCGCACGGTGGACACGGTGAAGCCCACCTTGCAGCTGCGCCGTGCCGGTGGGGCCGTGGTGGTGGATCAAGCGCGCTTCGCGGCGGAGGTCGCCTGGACGTTCCAGGTGGTGGCCACCGATGACAGTGGCGGCACCACGACGACCACCCTCAAGGTGGACGGCCAGCCGGTGACGGCGACGAACGGGCTCTACCGCTACACGTGGCCGTCGTCCGCGATGGGCCCCTCCGTGCTGACGGCGACTGCGACGGACGCGAGCGGCAACGTCAGCGACCCGGTGACGGTGACGGTGACGGTGGTGGAGGACTCGCCTCCGGACGTCTCCTTCCAGCAGCCGGTGGCGGACGGGACGCGCACCGAGGGCGAAACGCAGGACATCCTCGTGGCGGCGTCCGACAACCACGGGCTCGTGTCCGTCGAGCTGCACCTGGATGGCGTGCCCTTCGCGCGGCTGGACGGGTTGAGCGGCACGAGCGCGACGCTGACGCGCACGCTGAGGCTGGACCCGGTGCCGGGGACGGACCTCCAGGTGCAGCGCGTGCTGACCGCCTATGCCACGGACTCCGAGGGCCAGGTGTCGGCCGCGGAGCCGCGCGTCGTCACGGTGACGCGCGATGCGCAGGCGCCCACGGTGGCGCTGCGCTCGCCGGTCGAGGGTGGCCGGGTGGTGGGCGGTTCGGAGCTGACGCTGGAGGCGCTCGCGTCCGACGCGAACGGCGTGGCGTCGGTGGAGTTCTTCGTGGATGGCACCCTGGTGGGTGCGGCCCAGAAGGCCCCGTGGACGGTGGCCTGGAAGGCGCCGGTCGTGACGTCCAACGCGTCGCGCTCGGTGAAGGTGGTCGCGAAGGACGCCCGCGGCAACGCGGCGGAGGCCACGGCCCTCATCACGGTGGAGCCGTCGTCCGCCCGGCCGTACGTGGCGTGGTCCTCGCCCGCGGCGGGTGCGTCTTTGCAGGAGGGGCGGTCCTTCGAGGTCTCGGTGGAGGCCTCTGCCCCGGCGGGCGTGAAGTCGGTGCGACTGCGGGCGGGCACGGAAGATCTGCTCCTCACGCAGGCGCCCTGGCGTGCGACGTTCGTCGCGCCCGTGCTGGACGCGGGCTCCGCGCCGCTGGCGCTGGAAGCCCAGGTCACGGACAACGCGGATGGCACGAGCACTGTCATCCGTCGGCAGGTCACCGTGGTGGATGACGGTCAGACGGCGGTGGGCGTGTCGCTGGCGCAGGAGCCGGACGGGACGTTGCTGTTGGGCGGCTCGACGCTGGTGCTGACGGGCGCCACGGATGGCGGGGTCGCGCCTGTCCTGACCGCGAAGGTCGGGAGCGTGAACCTGCTGGTGCGGATGCGCGCGGGTGGAGTCCAGGGCGAAGCGCAGCTGCCGGAAGGGCCCGAGGGCGCGCAGGTGCTGACGCAGGCCTCGGTCACGACGGCGGGCGGTGTCTCGGCGTCGGTGGACCACGCGGGAATGCTGGCCGTGCTGTCCAGTGGCCAGGCGGCGAGGGTCGAGGACGCGGCGGATTCGATGACGCCGGTGGCGCTGGTGTCGCGCGGCGACCAGGTGCTGGTGGTGCGCTCGGATGGCAGTGGCGCGGGCGTGGTGGAGCTGCGCTCGCGGCAGACGGGCGTGAAGCTCGCGACGCGCGACGTCCTCGGCACGCCGGTGGGCGCGGCCTTCGTGGGCGACGCGGTGGTGGTGGCCTTGAGCCGGAACGGCGCGGGGTCGCTGGAGCGCTTCTCGCTGTCCACGTTGGACCCGCAGGACTCGACGCCGCTGGCCCGCGCCCCGCTGGCGATGGATGGGGCGGGGGGCTGGCTTGCGCTGGGCACGGACGAGGGCGTGGAGGTGCGTCGCGCCAACGGCAGCCTGGCGGGCCGGCTGCGCCTGGGCTCGGTGAAGGGCGTGTCGGCGGAAGGCGACCGGCTCTTCGCGCTCACGGGCACGCAGCTCGTCGCGGTGGACGTCACGCGGCCGCATGCGCCGAAGGAACTGTCCCGCTCCTCGCTGGGCACCTCCGGCTTCACGGTCGTCGCCGCGCTGGCGGACGGCGGCGTGTGCTCGGCGGGCGCTGGTGTGAAGTGCTTCGGGATGGATGGCACGAACGCGCTCGTCGCGCGTGGTGAGACGGCGATGGGCGCGCCCGCGGTGAGCGCGGGTGCCTTCGGAGAGCTGCTGGTGGTGGGCACCGCCTCGGGTGCCCGCGTGGTGGACGTCCGCGGCGCACCGGCCGTGGCCGGCGTGTATCCGGCCATGACCGGGCCGGCGGTGCTGGTGCCGGGAGCGCTCGTCGGTGGACTGCCGCGTGGGATGGCGCGGCTTCCGGTGGTTCGCGGGCCGGCCACGCCGCAGCTGACCTGGACGCTGGTGTCCTCCGCGGTCCAGGGCTCACGCCTGACGCTGGGTGCGCAGACGACGGATGACGCGCTGCCGCTCAACGGGTTCACGGCGGAGCTGTCCGTGAACGGCGTGGTGGTGGACGCGAGGGATTCGAGCTTGCCGCAGTGGGTGGACCTGCCCGCCACGGGAAGCAACGCGACGGTGGAGTTGCTCGTGAGGGACCTGGCCGGACGCCAGGCTCGCGTCACGCGCGACGTGTCGCTGACAGTGCCCACGGAGGGCCCGGTCCTCGCCTCGGCGGAAGCTGCTTGCTCCGAAGCCCCTTGCTTCGCGGAAGAGGGAACGACCTTCTCCGTGAGCGCCGTGCCGGTGAATCCGGCACAGGTGGTGAATGTGGAGGCCACGCTCGCGAGCGGAACGCCCGTGCTGCTGCCGGCTCCTGCCTTCGTCGGCGGCCTGCTCGCGCCGGCCGTGACCGGCGAGACGCAGATGCAGGTGTCGTTCGTGGCCATCGACGCCCAGGGGCGCCGGGGCCCGGCCCTGGTGCTCCCGGTGACCATCCGTGACGCCACCAGTGCCGCGCCGTCCGTGGCGCTGGAGCGCCGGGATGGCACCGGTGACTCCGCCATCGAAGGCCAGTTCGTGACGGTCCGCGCGACCACCACGCTGGGCTCCGCATCCACGGTCGTGAGCTTCCGGCTGGATGGGGTGGAGGTGGCATGGGGAACGGGCCTCATCGTCGACGCGACGGTGCGGATGCCGCTGGTCGTGGGGGCCCGGCAGGTGGTGCTGAGCGCGGTGGCCTGGGAAGCGGGCCGCGAGTCCGCTCTGGCGACGTTGAACATCCAGGTGTTGGATGACCTGACCAAGCCGACCCTCACCATCGAGACGGATCCGCCGGGACCGGTCGTGGCCGCGGGCACCGAGCTCAAGGCGACCGCCAAGGCCGCGGATGCGCTGGCGCTGGAGCGCGTGTCGTTGGAACTCTGGGCCGGAGGTGTGCGTCAGGCCCGGAGTGGAACGGTGCTGAGCTTCCATGTCCCCGAGCAGACGCCGCCGGGAACGGTGCTGGAGCTGCGGGGCCGGGCCGAGGACCGGTCGGGCAACGTGGAGACGGTCACGGTGCAGCGCACCGTGGTGTCGCCGGCGCAGCCCGCCGACGCCGCCACCGTGGCGTTGAGCGGAGCCACGAGCGTGGCTCGGTTGGGCGAGCACGTGTACGCCGCCCATGCCTCGGGCTTGTGGATTGGAAAGTTGGCCGGGACGGCCGAGGCGCCGGGGCTGGAGACCCTCGGGTCGCTCGCCACGCCGGTCGCGCCCAAGGCGCTCGCGGTAATGGGCAAGCACGTGGCGCTGGCCCTGGGCGGGTCTGGCCTGTGGCTGGTGGACGTGAGCGTTCCGGCGTCGCCGGTCGTGAAGGCGCGCATCGCAGGCAACTACGTCACCGTCGCCGCCGCGGATGGCTTCTACGCGGGACGCATCGAATCCATCTACCCCGCGTCGGAGCGGCTGGATGTGGGCGACCCGTCAGCGCCGGTGCGCACGGCCATTCTGCAGAACTCCAACCTGTCGCTCGCCGGAGCGGGGATGGATGGACCGCTGGCGTGGTACGGCGCCTCGGACCTCATCGTCTACGAGGCGGATCTGGGAAACAGCTCGGTCTCGTTCGGACCCGCCATCGGCCGCGTGGCCCGGGCGGATGGGGACCGGCTGGTGGTGGGCACGGATCGCTCGCTGGTCGTGTGGACGCGCGAGACGAATAACGCGCTGGTCAAGGCGGCGACCCTGGAGTTGCCGTCGGGGGTCCGCGCGATGGATGTGGTGCGAGGCGTCGCGTATGTGGCGGGCGACGACGGCTGGCTGCGCGTGGTGGACCTGCGCGAGCCGACCTCGCCGCGAATCGTGTCGCGCACGGCGCTGGACGCGAGCGGTCTGTCGATCAGCGGTGGCCTGTTGTTCGCGGCGGGCCCCGAGGGCGTGCGCGCGATGCTCCTGCCTGTGCCCACGGCGGGAGAGTCCGCGGGGGGGGGGGTCCTGGCGGACACGGCGCTGGGATTGACGCCGTTCCGTGGTGGAGCGCTGGTCGCGGCGCGGACGGCGGGGGTCCACGCGGTGTCCGTGACGGGCGGCGTGGCTCCGACCGACCTGGGCGTGCTGCGCTCGGGCACGGACGTGCGGCAAGTGGAGCGCGCGGGCCGGGACGTGCTGGTGCTGGACGGCCAGGTCCTCAATGCCTATCAGGAAGCGGCCAACGGGTCGTTGCCCTGGGGGGCGATGGGGAGCTGGGCCCTGGCATCGCTCGAGAACGTGGACCGCTTCGCGGCGTCCGCGGGTCGCATCTGGTCCGTGTCGGCGGGGACGGTGAAGTCGGTGCGTTGGCCTTCGGCGGATGGCTTTGGCTCGCTGTTGCTGGGCAGCGCAGTGCTGGACGTGGCGGGTGACGAGCAGCGTGCGCTGGTGGCGTTGGGCGCCCAGGGCGTGGCGGTGGTGGAGGTGGCGCCGTCCGGCCAGCTGCGCCGTGTCGCGACGTTGCCGGTGAACGCCTCGACGGTGGCCCTGGCGGGTCCGCTGGCGATCGCGGGCGGCGCGTCGTCGTTCTCCGTGTTCACGCTGGCGAATGGGGAAGCGCCCCAACTGGTGGGCACGGTGCCGACGGTGGGCACGGTGCAGCGCGTCCGGCTGGAGGGCCGGTTGGCGCTCGTGAGCGAAGGGGCCGCGGGCGTCGAACTGTGGCACCTGCCGGAAGGCCAGCCGTTCTCGCTCATGGCGACCCTGGCGGCGGCCGGGGCGACCGACGCGGTGGTCTCCGCGGGCCGGGTGCTGGTCGCATCCGGCGCGTCCGGCGTCCAGGCCTTCATGCCGCCCACGGGCGTGCTGCCGGCGGTGCGGGTGTCCGCGCCGACGGGAACGCAGGTCGTGGAGACGGGGGGCCAGGTGAGCCTGACCGCCGTGGCCACGGGCGTCGGCCTGGACAGCGCGGAGCTGGTGGTGGACGGCCAGCCGGTGGCTGCGCTGGATGAATCGAAACCGCTGGCGCGCTGGACGGTGCCGGGCGGTTCCGTCGCGGGTCAGCGGCACGCGCTCCAGGTGCGCGTGCGCGCCGCGGGCGGGACGGAAGCCCTGTCGTCCCCGTTGATGGTCGAGGTGAAGGCACCGACGACGGGTGCGCCGGCGGTGGCGGTGACCTGGCCCTCGGCGAACACGCAGCTGCGTTCAGGGGCCGCGGTATGGGTCGAGGCGCGTCGCTCGGGTGGCGTGACGCCGGCCACGCTGGTGGCGCGCCTGGGAACGCTGTCGCTGGGCAGGCTGCTTCCCTACGCGACGGATTCGTCGCTCTACGGTGCCATGTTCCGGCTGCCGGTGGTGGAGTCGACGCTGGACACGACACTCGCCGTGTCCCTGTCGGATGGCGCGGGCCGTGGGGCGGAGAACTCCATCTCCGTGAAGGTTCTGGCGGACGTGCAGGCGCCGAGCGTCCCCAGCGGGCTGCCCACGAGCCTTCGCGCCGGGCCGTACGTGAACACGTTCCAGGTGAACGCCACGGACGACGGCGTGGTCTGGCTGGAGTTGGAGAAGGACGGCGTGGTGATCGCGGCCACGTCCGAGGCCAATGTCAGTACGGGCCTCTCCTACAGCCTGATCCTCCCCGAGGATTCGGTGGGCCAGCAGGTGACGTTGAAGGCGACGGCCTATGACGTGGCGGGCCACAGCACCCCCGTGGAGAAGACCTACACGGTGGCGCCGGATGGCGTGAAACCGACGGTGTCGTTCTCCTTCAACTTGCCGCCCGCGACTGCCATCGAGGGCAGCACCATCACGGTCCAGGCCACGGCCACGGACCCGGACGGGGACCTGGAGAGCATCCAGTTGTTCGCGGATGACGAGGAGATCGCCTCGAGCACGACGTACATCGTGACGGCGAACTACACGCTGCCCATCCGTGCGCAGAAGCAGCAGGTCGTCTTCCGCGCGGTGGCGAAAGACAGACGTGGCCGCCCGGACGAAGTCACACGTACGACGGTGCTGAGCGACAATCAGCCGCCGGTGCTCACCTTCACGGTCAATCCCAACCCCGTGCAGGTATTCGATACGGCGCAGATCTGCGTCCAGGCCGTGGACAACAGCGGGATCCAAGACTTCACCGTCACCGTGAACAGTGGACTGCTGGTGACGCAGACGTCGTGCGGAGCGGGCTGCGTGCGTCGGTGCACGGACGTCTCGTTTGGCAGCGCGGCAGTGCCGTTCTACGTGGCGGCGAGCGCGACCGACAACCTGGGCGCGGTGACCTCGGAAACGCGGGAGTTCCCGGTCATGTCCAACACGCCGCCGGAGGTGACGCTGGCGACCATCACCTACGTGAGCAAGGGCGTCGACAAGGTGCTGTCCGGCACGGTCAAGGACAGCCGGGGCCCGCTCGCCTGGGCGGAGTTCCGGGTGAATGGCACTCGCGTGGGGAACCGCGTGTTGAACGTGCCTTCGGGTTCCGTGTTGAGCCAGACCTGGGTGCCCACCACGGTGGGGCCGGTCACCCTCTCGCTCGTCGCGCAGGACCGCAGTGGCCTGGAGACTTCTGCCTCCCAGGACTCGACCGTGGTGGAGCCGCAACAGCCCACGGACCTCACGGATGTCATTGCCGAGGATGACCTGCGTTTCGAGAACCAGGACATCATCATCCAGGGCAACAACAAGACGCTGCGCATCGACGGCGCGCATACGTTCCGCAACCTGTATGTCCTCTCTGGCGCGACGTTGACGCACAGCCTGCAGGGTGTGTCCGGCGCGAAGTTCCTCGATCTCACCGTGGCGCAGGAAGTCCGCGTCGACAGCACCAGCAAGATCGACGTGAGCGGCCGTGGGTACCTGGGAGCGTGGCAGGGAGCGAATGCGCAGCCGTCGGGACGGACGACGGGGAACGTGTCGACGGGGGTGGTGGGGTACGGTGGCAGCCATGGAGGCAGCGGGTACCAGAGCCTGGTGCCGACGTATGGCGACTACCGGGACCCGGCGGACTTCGGCTCGGGTGGTTCAGGAGGAGCCACCTCAAGCGCGCCTGGTGGTAACGGAGGCGGCCTGCTGAGGCTGACGGCGGGAAGCCTGAGGCTGGACGGCACCCTCCAGGCCAATGGCGAGACGACCAATGGGAATAGCGACCGTGCAGGCGCGGGCGGCGGCATCCGGGTGGACGTGGGTGCGCTGACGGGCAGCGGGAGCATCGAAGCGAAGGGTGCGTCGTACGGAGGCGGTGGCCGGGTGGCGGTCTACTACGACACCGCGAGCAGCAGCTTCGACTGGAGCCGCATCAGCGCGCAGGGAGTGACGCAATCGGGAGCGGGGACGGTGTACCTGAAGGGCAGTCAGCAGGCGTCCGGCGAGCTGCGGGTGGACAACAAGAACGTCACGCCGCATGCCGACACGAAGCCCACGCCAGTGCCGGGAGGGGCGTATGACCGGTTCGTGGTGGCTGGCTCCGCCCGGGTGGAGTTCTCGGGGGCCACACAGCTTTCAGTGCAAGAGCTGAAGATTCTGGGGAACAACACGCAATTGATGACGGGCCGCGACCTTGCCGGGGTTCCACGGGTCCTGGTGCTGGACGTCACCGGGACGATGGAAGTGGGCACCGGCGCGTCCATCGACGTCAGCGGTGCTGGGTATCTGGGCGGTTGGCAGGGATTGGACCAAGAGCGCCCCGGCAGGACGCAGGGCAACGTCTCGACCGGTCAGCTCAATGCCGGTGGCAGCCACGGTGGCTACGGAGAGGTGGGTTCCAATTCGACGGCCGTGCCCCTCTACGGGGACATCCAAGCCCCGTTGGACTTCGGCTCGGGTGGCTCGGGTGGATCCAGCAGCTCCTCGAAGGGTGGCAATGGCGGTGGTGCCCTCTGGGTGAAGGCCTCCAGCCTGAAGCTGGACGGTGCGCTCAAGGCCAACGGCATCAACGGAAGCACCTACGGTGGCGCGGGCGGCAGCATCCGCGTGGATGTCAGCGGAGCCATGACCGGTGCCGGCAGCATCGACGCGGTGGGCGGCACGGCTGGCGGCGGTGGGCGGGTGGCCGTCACCTACGACACGGCCAGCAGCACCTTCGACTGGAGCAAGGTCTCCACCAAGGGAGGCGACCGAGCAAGCCCGGGCACGACGTACCTCAAGGGCAGCCAGCAGCAGTACGGTTCGCTGTCAGTGGATCACAAGTTGAACAGCCTGGACCAGACGAAGGTGAAGGCCACGCAGGTACCAGCGGGCCGCTATGATCGCTTCGAGGTCCGCGGCCGTGCCTGGGTCGAGATGGTGGGGACCTTCCCGGAAGGAAGCGTGCTGGAGGTGTCGGGTTCAGGAACAGGCGTGACGCTGCAAGGCGGCGTGACGCACAAGCTGGCGACCTTGAAGGTGACCGGATCCAATGCCTCCGTGTCTGTCCAAAGCAGCGCGGACGGCCAACCGCTGCCGCTCAAGTTGGACGTTGACTCGGTGGAGGTCGGCAGTGGCGCGTCCATCGACGTGAACGAAGCGGGGTACCTGGGCGGCTGGCAAGGCGTGAACACGCAGCTGGCGGCACGGACCACAGGGAACCTCTCGACGGGCCGGACGGACCTCGTCGGCGGCAGCCATGGTGGGTACGGGACCTTCGTATCCACCACGGGGTCTCCCATCCCGACCTATGGCGATATCCAGGACCCCTCCGACTTCGGTTCGGGAGGCTCGGCCTATAGCCCCACGCAGAAGGGTGGCAACGGCGGCGGCGTCCTGTGGCTGAATGCGGACAGCTTGAGACTCGATGGCGTCCTTCAGGCCAATGGCAACCGTGTGTCAGCCGACGCCCGAGGCGGCGCGGGCGGCAGCATCCGTTTGGAGGTGCGCGCGCTCACGGGCACCGGAGCGGTGGAGGCCGCGGGAGGAGCCCACGGCGGCGGTGGACGCGTGGCGGTCTACTACGACACGGCGGCGACCTCTTTCGACTTGAGCAGGATTTCGGCGCAGGGAGGCACGTACGTAGAGTCTGGCACCGTGTTCCTGAAGGGGAGCCAGCAGCTGAATGGCGAGCTGGTATTGGATCAGCGGAACAGCGGTGTGAGCCGTAATTCAACCCGGCCCACGCCCGTCCTGGGTGGGACCTACGAGCGCGTCGTGGTGCGCAACAATGCCTGGGCGGAACTGGCCGACGCCGTGTCGACGCCCGTGCTCCAGGTGGAAGGCACTGGAGCGGTGCTGGTCCTCAGTGGAACCCAGCCCCGGGTGCTCTCAAGCCTGAAGATCACTGGCTCCAATGCATCGCTGGGAACGGGTCGGGCCGCCGACGGCAACCCGTTGACGCTGGACCTGGACGTCAGTGGAACGGTGGAAGTGGGGACCGGCGCCTCCATCGATCTGGCCGGAGCCGGCTATCTGGGTGGATGGCGTGAGGTGAATACCCAACAGGCGGGACGGACTGTGGGCAACGTCCCGTCCTCGCTGGTCGATGTGCACGCCAGTCACGCGGGCTATGGAGCCCTCAGGAATTCCGTGACCATGCCAACCTACGGCGACTACCAGGCGCCCACGCTCGCGGGAGCGGGTAGTTCCGGCGGCGCGGGCGGAGCCAGTCAACCTGGAGTCAATGGCGGCGGCGCACTCCGGTTGACGGCGGCCAGCCTGATCCTCAATGGCAGACTCGTAGCCAACTCCGCGAACAGCACCAACTCCTACAATGCAGGCGCGGGCGGCAGCATCTGGCTGGACGTAGGGGCGCTGACGGGAGCGGGCTTCATCGAAGCGAGCGGCACCCACGCAGGTGGAGGCGGGCGGGTGGCCGTCTACCATGATGGCGCCAGCACCACCTTCGACTGGACCCATGTCTCCGCGACGGGAGCTCAATACGGTGGACCTGGCACGGTGTACGTGAAGAACCATCAAGAGCCGTACGGCGACCTCACCGTCGACAATGCCAACGCCGCTTCCTTCAACCCGGCCACGGCACCCGCCACCCCGCTGCCCGCGACCCTCGCTGGCGAACAGACCTTCCGCAATCTCACCATCACCCGGAAGGCCTCCGTGGCCACGCCGGATGCGCTGATCATCACGGGCACGCTCACCGTGGACTCCAGCTCGCGCCTGCAGTCGTCGAACCTCAACCTGCCATGACCCGTCCTGCTCGTGACCGGAGCGCTTCCGCGCTCCTTCCGTCTGCCCGAATCACAACTGTTCTCCTCCTGACAGCCCTGCTTTCCACGGGCTGCCGTGACGAGGACGTGGTGGCCCGGGTGGGCCGTACCGACCTGCGGCGAGCGGACGTGGAGCTCTTCGCGTCCCAGCGTGCACCGGAGGCTGGCGGCATCCAGGCCCAGCTCGACGGGCTCATCGACCGGCAGCGGCTCGCGGAGGAGGCGGACACGCGCGGTCTGGACGACCGTCCGGACGTCCGCGCCCGGCTCGCGGCGGCCCGGCGGGAGGTGCTCGCCCAGGCCCTGGTGGAGGAGCAGCTCCAGGGCGCCACGGAGGACAAGGCGCTGCGCGAGCGGTACGCGGCCCAGAAGGACGCGCTGTCGCGCCGGGAAATCCATGTGCGGCACATCCTGGTCCGCGTGCCCCAGGGCGCGGACGAGGCCGAGCGGCGCAGGGCTCGGGACCGCGTCAACCTCCTCTACGCCCGCATCCTGGGCGGTGAGGCCTTCGACAAGGTGGCGCGCGAGTCCAGCCAGGACGAGGTCTCCGCGCCGCGCGGCGGGGACCTGGGGCCGGTGCTCGAAGGGCAGGTGCACGCCGCCTTCTTCGAGGCCGCCGCGGCGCTGAAGCCGGATGAGGTGGGCAAGCCCTTCGAGACGCCCTACGGCCTCCACATCGTCCAGGCGATTTCGCCGGTGGAGACGCGGGTGCCCTCGTTCGAGGAGGCCCGGGGCCGGCTGGCGGCGGAGTCGCGCCGTGAGGCGGAAGCGCGGTGGATGAAGGACCTGCGGGAGCGCGTGTCGGTGGAGCGCTTTCCCCAGGCGATGCGTCCGTTGGAAGCGGGCGCACCGGATGCGGGGACGGAAGCAACGCAGGGGGAGATGTCTCGATGAGCGGGCGAGTGCGGATCCAGGGGTTGTGGGGAGCGCTGTTGCTGGCGGTGGTGATGGCGTGCGGCAAGACGCCGGAGCGTCCCCCCGAGGCGCCCGCGTCCAAGCCCTCCGGGGCCGTGGCCTCCACGCGCATGCGGCTGACGCCCGCGGAGCTGGCGCCCGCGTGCGTCGGCGTCATCGAGGAGGCCGTGGGGCCCGCGTGGCGGGGGGGCACCCTGCCCGTGCAGGGCGGTCAGCAAGGCACGTCCTCGTTCACCGGGACGCTCAACGAGCCCGCGCTGGTCGTCGTGCAGAACGGCGACGCGCGCGGCGCGAATGAAGTGGCGACGTCGGAGGTGACGCTCAACGGCACCGTGCTGGGCGGCGTCTCCGCGGGCACCCCGTTGGCCGTGTTCCGCGTGGCGCTGCAGGAAGCCAACCAGCTCTCGGCGTCCACGACGGGCAGCGGCTCGGTGCGCGTGTCGGTGGCTCCGCTCGGGGCCCTTCCGTGCTCGCTGGCGGATACGGGCTACGTCCAGGCGGGCTCCGAGCCCGTGTCGAGGTCCCTGGAGGTCAAGCCTGGGGGGCAGGGCACGGTGGGCGTGCTGGTGGTGGACATGGTGGGCCCGGACGCGGACGGCACCGTGCGCCTCAACGGCGTGGACATGCTGGCGGGCCTCACGAGCACGCAGAAGCGTACCTTCGCGTCGAAGGTGACGCTGGCCGCCACGAACCCGCTGGAGCTGACGGTCCTGGGCGGGCCCGAGTCCTCGGTGCGCGTGGCGGTGTTCGACGCGGACACGCTGCCCTCCGCGCTCACCATGCTGGAGCCGGAGCCGGGGGCATTCTTCACCAGCTCGCCGGTCCACGTGTCCGGTCAGTTCGGGCCGGACACCAAGAGCATCGTCATCAACGGGATGACCGCCGCGCTCTCCGGCCAGACGGGGTACTTCCTGGACCTGCCCCTGGTGGAAGGCTCCAACGCCGTCACCACGGTGATCGCGGACCAGTGCGGCAACGTGACCCGGATGTGCCATCCCGTCGGGCTCGACAGCCAGGCGCCGGTCATCACCGTCAGTGGAGTGACGGAAGGGGAGGTCACCCGGGGACCCGTGACGCTCAGTTATTCGGCGACGGGCCTGACGCCCCTGACCCTGGATGCCACGCTCAACGGGGAGCCCATCGCGAACGGCGCGACGTACTCCGACGAGGGCTCCCACGAGTGGCTCGTGACGGCGACGGACCCGGAGGGCCGGGTGGCGAAGAAGCGGGTGCGCTTCCGCATCCAGCTCACCGCTCCCTCCATCGAAATCGTCGGGGTGACCCACAACGGGTACTACCCGGGACCCGTGGTGCCCACCGTGACGGTGCGTACCGACTACTTCGAGTCCACCTATTTCAGGCTCGACGACTCCGACTGGGAAAGCGGCCAGCCCATCGTTGGCGAGGGCCCGCACCACCTCTACCTGGTCGCGAAGGACCGGGCGGCCAACTACGGGTTCCTGGAACTGGACTTCACCATCGACCAGACCTTCCCGGTGGTCTCCTTCGCGGGGGTCGAGGAAGGATCATTCCACCAGGTCCCCGTCGAGGTGACCTACAGCGCCACGGACGCCCATCTGGACGTGGACAGCGTGGGCGCGCGGCTCGACGGGGCGGAGTTCATCAACGGGAACACCGTCTCCGGCGATGGGCCGCACACGGTGGCGGTGGAGGCCTCGGACCTGGCTGGCAACCGCACGGTGAAGGAGCTCCATTTCACCCTGGACCTCAACCCGCCCGTCATCACGTTGGGCGGGCTGCCCCAGACGAGCCCGGTCTCCACGACGGTGACGCCCACCTTCACGGTGGCAGACGTGAACCTGAAGTCGGTCACCGCCACGTTGAAAGGCGTTCCCTTCGAGAGCGGCACGGAGGTCACCGAGGATGGCTCGTACCTGCTGGAGGTGAAGGCCGAGGACTTCTCCGGAAGGCAGTCGTCGGTGGTGGCCTCCTTCAGCATCGACCGCACGGCGCCCGTCATTGCCGTCACCGGCGTCACTCCCGGCGCGCACTACAAGGCGCCCGTGCAGGTGGGCTTCACCGCGACGGATGCCTATCCGCAATCGCTCACCGCGAAGCTGAACGGTGCGGACTTCACCAGCGGGACGCAAGTCTCCGAAGCGGGCGAGTACTCGCTGGTGGTGACGGCGGTGGATCAGCTCAACCACACCTCCACGAGCACCGTGCTCTTCGTGCTCGACTTCACGCCGCCGGTCCTCCTGCTCACGGGCCTCCCCGCGCAGCCGCTGACGAACCAGCAGGTGACGCCGGGCTGGACGCTCACGGAGGCCCATCCGGACCGGGTCGAGGCGAAGCTGGACGGTGTGGTCCTCGAGGCGGGCACGACGCTCTCCGCTTCGAAGGACTACACGCTGGTGGTGAGCGCGTGGGACCGCGCGGGCAACACCGACAGCAAGACGGCCCAGTTCACCATCGACCGCGTCGCGCCGGTCATCACCGTGACGGGCGTGGCGGACGGACAGCACCGCAACACGCCCGCGACCATCTCCTGGACGGTGGAGGACGCGCACCCGGGGACGGTGACGGCGAAGCTGGACGGCGCGGACTTCACGAGCGGAACGACGGTGAGCGCGGGCGGGTCGCACACGCTGGTCATCACCGCGGTGGACCAGGCGGGCAACAGCGCGGAGGCCCAACGCACGTTCACCATCGACACGGCGCCCCCGGTGCCCACCATCCAGTCGCCGCAGAACGGGCTGGTGACGCGCGAGGCCCAGGTGGAGGTCGCCGTCTCCGTGACGGAGCCCGGCCAGGTGTCCCGCATCGAAGTGGGCGGCGTGGAGTTGGTGAAGGGGACGGACAACGTCTGGCGTCACGCGGTGCCGCTGAACGAAGGGACGAACGTCCTGACGGTGAGCGTGCTGGACGCCGCGGGCAACGCGTCCACCGCGAGCGTGACGGTGGTGCGTGACTCGACGGCGCCGCAGTTGGTGGTGACGAGCCCGTCCTCGAACGCGCGCATCGGCGCCCTCTCCGTGAAGGTGCGCGGCACGGCGAAGGACGCGACGCCGGTGGTGCTCACGCTGAATGGCACCGCGGTGCCCCTGACGGCGGACGGTGCCTTCGAGGTGACCCACGCGCTGACGCAAGGCGCGAACACGCTGCTGCTGCGGCTGACGGACGCGGCGGACAACCTGACCGAGCAGACGCTCCAGCTGCGCGCCAACGCCACGCTGCCCACGCTGTCGCTGACGGCGCCCGTGGACGGCCTGGTGACGGAGCAGACCTCCGTGACGGTGCGAGGCACCGCGTCGGCCGCGGACAGCACGGACACGGTGACGGTGGTGGTGGCGGGCGCGCTGGCCGCGACGTTGCCGGACCACTCCTTCCAGCGCACGGTGCAGCTGTCGCCCGGAACGCAGACGCTGACGGTCGTGGCGATGGACAGCTATGGCCTGCGCACCGAGTCCACGGTCAACGTCACGCGGAACGTCACGTTGCCGGACGGTGGGATCGCGGACGCGGGGACCGGGACCGGAAGCGATGCGGGCACGACGGTGGATGCGGGCAGTCCGCTGGATGGCGGGTCGGGCTCGGATGCGGGCACGTCCGCGGACGCGGGCAGTGGGGCTGCTGCGCCGGTGCTGGCGCTGGAGTCCCCTACGCAGGGGGCGGTGCTGGGGGGCGTGAGCGTGGCGGTGGTGGGCCAGGTGCAGGGCGGGACGTTGCCGCTGCAGGTGAAGGTCAATGGCGTCAGCGCGGCGGTTTCGGCGCGCAGCTTCACCCTGGCGTTGGCGCTCCCGGAAGGGGACCACACGCTGGCGGTGCAGGTGACGGACGCGGAAGGGCGCTCGGCGAGCACCACGCGCACGGTGGCGGTGGACCGCACGAAGCCCACGTTGACCCTCACGGATCCGGCGACGAGCCCGGCGACGGTGAACGAGTCCCCCTACGTGGTGAAGGGGACCGTGGGCGACACGCACCTGGCGGGCGTCACGGTGAAGGGGCAGCCGGCGACGGTGCTGGGCGGCGCGTTCAGCGTGCCGGTGGCGCTGGCGCAGGGCCAGACGGTGGTGGAGGTGGTGGCGGTCGACCAGGCCGGCAACACGGAGCGGAAGAACCTCACGTTGGTCGTCGACCACGCGCCCCCGCTGGTGACGGTGCTGTCGCCCGTGAGTGGCAGCGAGTCGCCCCAGGCCGTGGTGCACGTCCGCGCGAAGGTGGAGGCCTTCGCCGCGCTGTCGGAGGTGCGAATCGGCACGGGGCTCGCGGCGGAGGAGTCCACCGGCGTGTACGGGGCGGACCTCCCGCTGTCGTTGGGTGAGAACACGCTCAAGGTGCAGGCCACGGACGTGAACGGGCTCATCGGGCGCGCGAGCGTCGTGGTGCGCTACCGGGACCCGGCCACGGAGCCGCTGGTGGTGACGGGCGTGCAGCCGTCCGCGGGCGCGAGCGACGTGAAGACGGACGCGCTCATCAGCGTGTCCTTCAACAAGGCGGCGACGCTGGCGTCGGTGCGGCAGGGCTTCAAGGTGAAGGCCCAGGGCAAGAACCTGGAAGGCGGCTACTCCCTGGCGCCGGGAGGCCAGACGGCGACGTTCATCGCCAACGCGCCGCTGCCCGAGGGGGAGCTGCTGCAGGTGGAGGTGAAGGGCATCCAGGCGGAGGTGGGGCCCGAGCAGGGCGCGGCGTTCTACAGCCAGCTCACGGTGCGGAGGCCGCTCACGCGGGTGCGAGGCTCCGTGATGGACGACGCCTTCGAGCCGCTGTCGGGCGTGCGAGTCATCCTGGAGGGAACCTCCGAGACGACGCGCACGTCGGCGGACGGCAACTGGTCGTTCATCACGTCAGCGTCAGGGCCGCGAGTGGTCCGCTACGAGGGCGGGATGACGGCGGAGGGCCGTCCGCTGCCCACCGTGCGCCGGATGCTGACCATCACGCCGGAGGTGGAGACGGTGGACGCGCCGCTGGCGTTGACCGCCGTGGACACCGCGAGCGCGACGCGGGTGGACACCACGCAGGCGCTGCACGTGGACTTCGCCCAGAAGCACGGGGCGCTGGCCATCGACGGAGACCCGGGCTCGCTGCTGTTCGAGGACGGCAAGACGGAAGGCCAGTTGACGGCGACGCGGCTACAGCCCGTGTCGCTGCCCGTGCGGCTGGAGAACAACGCCACGCCCACGGCGGTCTGGCAGGTGGGCCCCGCGGGCGTGCGCGTCCAGAAGCCCATCCTGTTGCAGTTCCCCAACGTGACGGGGCTGCCGGCGGGCCGCTACGTGCTGGTGCTCGCGCACGAGCCGCGCACGCACGTGCTCGCGAGAGCGGGCCTGGCCGTGGTGTCGCAGGACGGCGCGTCCATCCGGACGGAGGAGCCGCTGTCACTGCGCTCCGTGGAGCTCGTGGGCTACATGGCCCTGACCGAGCAGCAGGACACGATCGTCCGTGAAGCGCTGGCGCGGTCGGGAGGGCAGGGGAGCGCGACCCCGGATGCGGGCATGGAAGGCGCGCTGCCGCCGGGAATGCTCCAGACGCCGGAAGCGCCGTGGTGGAAGCGGGCGCTGAACCAGGTCGTGGGTGAGGCCTACGCGCAGGCGCTCCTGGGCTACGCGGCGGCCATTCCTGCACTGGACTACATCATCCAGACCTCGGTGCCCGCCAGCGTCAGTGGCAAGGTGCGCGCACCGCAGGATCAACAGCTCACCGTACAGCTGTCGCAGGAGCTGGAGACGTTCATCTCCCTCCCCCAGCAGGTGACCTTCCCGTACGCGCTGCCGGTGTCGCTGCGGGCGTCACGGATCTCCGACGGCTCCGGCGCGGAGCGCATCGAGGCATTCCTTTCGGCGAAGGCCGAGGGTGGGGCGGCAATCTCGCCTCCGGCAGGCGAAACCTGGTCGGTCAGCGCGCAGCGCGACGACGACCAGGAACTCACGCTCGCGGGCAACGTCGAACTGGTCCGCGGGGGGACCACTGTCATCACCCTGAACGCCCGGATGGGCACCGAGCTTCGCACGGTGACGCTCACCGTTCGGACCGTGCCCGTGGCGGATGCGGGTGCGCAGACGTTCCGACTGCTCTTCACCCGAGATGACCAGGCGAGCTCCAGCGGAAAGGAGCTCCAGTCGGTCGTGCGTTTCCCTGGCGTTCGCGTCACGGTGACCGGCCCGGGGCCGACGATGAGCGGCGTCACGGGCGAAACGGGCGGCTACGGCATCCCCGTGCTCGTCCCGGGCGGCGAGGCCATGGGAATCGCCTGCGCGGACATCCCCCTCGGGCCCCGTCCGTTGCTGGGGCATGACCCGGAGACAGGCGCCGCCGTCGTCCAGTCCATGGTGTCGGCGAGCTATCCCACGTGCTCGCCCACCTTCACGACGTTCTCGGGTGGGCAGACGCGCGCGGACATCCTCGTCGATGCCCGACTGCTGCACGGCGCGCTCCACTTCGTGGACCGCGAGGGCCGTGCGCTGCGGCATGACTGTGGCGCGAACGCGACCAGCGAATTCGACGCACAGAAGGGGGCCTTCGCCTCCATCGCGGACGTGGACATTCCCCGGACGGAGGTCCACTTCTTCCGCGCGGATGACCTGGAGCGGCCCATCGCCCAGTTCACCGTGGGCGTGCCTGGCACCCAGTGCGACGAGGCACAGTCCGGTCAGCGCATCGCGCAGGGCCGCTACGCGCGGGTGCGGATGGGGCCCACGACGCCGTTCAAGCGCGTCATCCGCGAGCGCTGCCGCGAGCTCAACCCCGCCATCGTGCAGGATCCGGGCGCTCCCACGCCCACCACCCTGAGCGACGAGGACCGGGCCTTCTACGAGACGGAGTGCCGGGACAACCGGACCAACTTCCTGCGGCTGACGGCAGGAGAGCCCCTGGTCGTCGTGGCGGTGAACCACGCGACGGGCCACACGGGCATGACCCGCATCCAGGTGCCGGCCATCAGCAAGATGCAGCTTGATGCGAGCGGCCGTTGCGCCCTGGACGACCAGCTCGGGCCCCTGACGGTCGACGACTTCGGCCAGCCGGCGAAGCTGTCGCGCTGCTCGGTGGCGTCGCTGGGCATCGAAGCGCCGGTGTACCTCTACCCGCCGGAGATTGACGTGCGGGTGTGGCGCAGCGCGGATCCGGAGGGCGTCAAGCAGGACGCGCCGCCGACGCTGGTGCGCACCGGTGGCGCCGCCACCACGCGGGACACCTACGTCCACCTGGACACGCACTGGCGCGTGCGGACGCTCGCCCCCGCCGAGTGGCGCCTGCCGGACGGAGGCGTGCGCGAGTCGCCCATGGATCTGGGATTGCCCGCGGACCGGGTCGACGGAGGCATCTCCGAGTGCCGGGTGCCGAACCCCGACGGTGGCACGGTTCCGTGCCGCCCGGACCTCCTGCGCGATGAAGGCGTCTCCGGGCGGCTCCTGGAGACCTGCTCCGCGTATGGGCCGGGTGCGGCGAGCCAGCAGACGAAGGCCGCGGCCTGCTTCCGCGAAGGTGACCTGGAGGACGTCCCGGCGGGTGTACCTCCGTTGGCGGGTCGGGTGGTGCGCGTTACCGGCTCCGCGGTGGAGGAGCCCGCGGTGGCGCAGTTCGGCGTCGTTCCGGGGCGTGGCTCCGCGGCGCTCCAGGCTGCGATGCGCATCGTCACGGCCTCGGGCCAGCGCGTGACCCTGGGCAGCCTGCCCAAGGCCAACTACTACCTGCACGTCGTGGGGCACGAGGTGTTCCCGCGCGACCAGGATGGTGACGGCATCCTGCGTCCGCAGGAGCGCAACGCACCGCCCCCTGATTTCAGCGAGGCCACGGGGGAGCATCCCGCGGGGCTCCCCAAGCGGGCCCTGGGGCTGAAGAACGTCTACACCAGCCTGGATCCGGATGGCTTCAAGGTGCTGCGCTATGACCCGGCTCTCGAGCACGAGTTCCGGGTGATGGAGCTCACCAATCCGGAGGTCGTCGCCCAGGGGTCGCTCGACTCACGCGTCCTGGACGGCG
Organism: Corallococcus sp. AB030; assembly: GCF_003668965.1. Lineage (NCBI taxonomy): Bacteria > Pseudomonadati > Myxococcota > Myxococcia > Myxococcales > Myxococcaceae > Corallococcus > Corallococcus sp. AB030. Next base: position 24,022 of record NZ_RAWQ01000054.1, on the reverse strand, counting down.
AGAAGCCCGAGGCCGACGCCGATGATCTGGCCTACCAGTTCTTCGCGGGATTGATGCAGCCGGGGGCTGGACGTGCCACCACGCCCACGGGCGACTACGTGGTCCGCTTCGGGAGCGATGACTACGGCGTGGAGTGCGAAGTCGACGTCACGTCCGATTCCATCACCGGAAACTGTGACAACGAGTTCATCGAAGACGTCCTGTCCGCCAATGACTTGCTGTACGTGGAGCTGTACCTCAGCGGCAACGCGGACAACGTCCTCTATCGCTTCAACCTGATGGGCATCTCCCCGCGCGTGGATCTGCTGAAGGCGGGCAGTGCCTATACGGCGAAGCACTCGGTGGAGACTGGAACCGGAGGCCGGTCCGTCACGGACCGCGCCATCTCCATGCCTGCCTCCGCGCACTTCGCGCTGGATCCCGCGGTCATCCACAGCGGAACGGTGAAGGTCTGTACGTCCGAGGCCTGCGGCCCGGGCGACCTGGTCAATCAGGCGGATGTGCAGCTGCTGCCGGATGGCACCTACGACGTGCATGAAGTGACGGGCGGCCTGGCGGAGGACCCGCTGGAGCAGAAGGATCAATTCGGGCTCAACGGGGCCCGGCTGTTCCAGCAGCCCATCCCCGCGCACCTGGTCCTCATGCCCGGCACGAGCGTGACGGAGAAGCCCCTCTACCTGGTGCAGGAGGTGTTGCTGCCGGAGGCGCGACGTCTGGTCCGGACGCTCGGCAAACCGCGCGGCGCTTTCGAAGGCTTGCATGCGCGCGCTCCGGGACAACTCACCGTCCAGGGCATCAACGTGGCGGACGGGCACCTGTCCTTCGAGCACGAGGACTTCGCCGTGCCGCAACTCGCGGAGGTGGTCCGCTTCGCGCGCACGTACAACAACCAGAGCAGCCTCGTCAGCCCCACGGGGGTCGGCTGGACAAACAATCTCGAAGGCTACGTGCAGGAAGAGCGGCTGGGCCGCTACACGGTGGTGATCGCGGGGCAGGCCTATGACTTCCCCACGTGTGCCACGACGGATTCGGATGCGGGAACGGCGTCCGGCTGCGTCAGGGATGGCTCGCACGGCATGGAGCTCTCGGTCGAGCCGCGGGGGGCCGAGCAGATCGTTGCCCGCGTGCAAACGGCGGAGGGCTTCGTCTACGAGTTCGAGACGCGGGCGAAGGGCTTCCCCCAGAAGGAGCGTCGCCGCTGGCTGCTGGACCGGTTCCACGACGGACACGGTCGCGGAACGGAGGGGTGGACCCGGTTCACCTACAAGCCGGGAAGCAACCTGGTATCGACGGTGGAGCGCACACCGGGCCGGCTCCAGCTTGCGATGACCTATGAGGACATCGACACCGCCGATGAAACGGTGGCGTACCGGCTGCGCAACATGGCGCGCAACCAGGGCTTCGCGCTGCTGGAGACGGTGGAGGTGCGCCTCAAGGAGAACGAACAGGTTCTGCACCACCTGGACCTCACGCATGACAAGCGGGGCAACCTGAAGAGCGTCACGCGGACCTCTGCCCTGCCCGCGACGCAGGTCTGGGAGTACGACTACGCGCCGCTGCCCGGCGGATTGAGTGGCCGCAAGCTGTGGAGTGCCTCCAATGAGGTGACGAACGCGCGGTTGAGGCTGAGCACTGCCTCGCCGGGCAGTACGCCCTTCATCCAGTGGCAGGCGACCTACAAGCGTGAGGCAGAGAAGCGGATCTACCCCCACGAGGAGCCGTGGGAGGTCGTCACGTCCGTGGTGGGGACGGGCATGCCCGAGCCGGGATGGCGCATCGTCGCCGCGAACGAGGGGACGCGCACCGTCAAGCGGCCAGACGGCGTGGACGTGACGCTGGATCTCAACGAGTACGGCAACACGCGCGCCACCGAAGTCCCGGGCCTGGGGACGAGCACGGTCGCCTGGGGCAGCGAGGCTCGTGGCGGCCCGGTGCAGGTGAATTCCTCCGTGTCGGCCATGGGGCGCACGGTGGAAAATGCCGTCAACGACCGGCTCCAACTGGATGGGGTGAAGCTCCTGGCGGCACCCGCGAACAGCCAGGAGGTGCCGGGCGCGAGCGGTGGCTCGCTCTGGTCGGTGACAGGCCGGCAGACTGGCCGGGTCACGGGGATGTCGGTGGCCACGGGCCACGGCCAGGTGAGCGTGAGTCGTCCACTTTCGGCGTCGGGTGATCCGGAAGGCGTCACGGTGAAGGATACGAATGAAGAGATTGTCTTCACCGCGCAGCAGTTCCCGGATCCGGATGGTGTGGTGCAGGGCGGTCAGGATCCGTCAGGCAATACCCTGACGTTCTGGGGGCATGAGACGCAGGCGCTGGGTTTGCCGCGTTTCGGAGAAGTGACCCGCGCGATCCAGAGCCCCGGCGGCCGTGCGACCTATCAGGTGGAGTATGACTACGACGCGCTCGGCAATCGCATCCTGGAGTGGAATCACAGCACGGGGGCTCGGGTCGACCTCACCTACGACGCCGTCGGCCGACTGCTGACGCGTACGGTAGCGGGCAGCCCTGCTCAGGCCTGGTCGTACAACTATGTGCTTGGCAATGACTCGCTCGAGGTCACCGAGACACTGAATCTCGCTCGGTGGGGGCGGAGCCAGTCGAACACGACGGTGTATCAGCAGGGGCTCAAGCGCGCGGAGCACTTCAAGTATGGTGTGCCCGGCCAGACGGGTACCATCCTGTACGACCTCTATCAGGGCTCGCGGCTGGAGTCGTACCTGGATGCGCGGGGGAACCGGCACAGGTTGTCGTACGACAGCGCGGGCCGGCCCACTGGCGAGATGGTGGGGAGCAAGACGGTCTACGCGAACGCCATGGATGCGGACGGTCACGTCATCGCGGTGACGGACAGCAACGGTCTCACGACAAGCATTGGCTACGACGCGCTCGGGCGGGCGGTGCGTTGGGCGTACGAGACCAAAAGCTCAGGCGAGCAGTGTGATGAGGACTGCACGTTCGCGGATGTGGAGACGGTGGTCCTGGATGCGGCGGGCGCGGTGGAACAGCGCACCTTCGGCTCGTTGGACAAGAAGCATGTGTTGGACTCCAGGACGCTGGGGCGCGTGTCGTCGGTCCAGAGCAATGCGCAGAGCCACGGCGGCATCCACTCACAGACGACGTATGACCTGGCGGGCAGGGTGCTTACCCGCACGGACCATGTGACGGGGCTGGCGGAGACCTATACGTACGACGATGCCCTGGGCCGGGTGACGAGCTACGTGCGGACGGTGCAGTCTCCGGATGGTGAGAGGACGCTGACCGAGACCCGCGCGTATTCGGACAGTCCCTCCGGTCCGGGGTCGGTCCTGGTGACGCGAGTCCTGTCCGGGGAGCCGTCGACGGTGTCCACGGACCGAACCGAGGTGCGCACCTATTCGGTGGATGCCCAGGGCCGGGTCCTGAGCATCACCGAGACGGTCGATGGACAGACAGCGATCCATACGCGTGAGTACGACGCGCTCGGCAGGGAGTACGCCTCCACGGATCCAGAGGGGCGGCGGACGGAGCGTGAATACGACGCCGCGGGCAACCTGATGTCCGTAACCCAGGTGGTCCAGTCAGGCGATATCAAGACAAAGTTCACCCATGACGCGGCAGGCAATGTCGAGACGCAGGTCGGCCCCCGGGAGAACGAATCGTGGGGGATGACCTACGACGCCTTGGGCCGGATGGAGACCCGCACACTGGCTGGGTCTCCCGCGGCACAGTGGACGTATGCCTATCCAGGGAATGGCGTCGAGACGGAGACTGAGCCTGAAGGCACGGTCATCGAAAGGACGCGCAACGCACGGGGGTTGGTGGAACTCGAGGTCTGGAAAGACGGCCAGGATGGCCAGCGTTCCGTGCGGACTCGTTACGACGGGTCCTGGGTGAAGCGGCAGGAGTCAACTGAAGGCACGTCGGTGAAGGTGCTCCGGCGGGACCTGGCGAATGCAATTGACGACCGGGGCCGCACTCGAAGCGAGGAGGAGCTCTGGTCGTCCCCTGGCTACAGCTATTCGTACAGCACGGCCACGGTCTGGGCGGATGCGGAACGCAAAGGCACGTCCACCGAAACGTGGCTGATGAACGGCAAGGGCCAAGGCACCCGGACGGTGACGGCCCGGGTCGACAGCCTGGGGAATGTCGTCCGGCGCCTCCAGGAGGGAGCAGAGGACCAGTGGAGCTATTACGCGGACGGCAAGCCGATGTGGTCGCACGCGTATGGCTTTGGGGCGAACGAGCAGACCCGGTGGGCGTACGAAACCAGTGGCCGGGTGAAGACGCTGCACTTCGGGCCCACGGAGCAGACGACCTACTCGTACTTCCCGGATGGCCAGCTGCACACGGAGAAGACACCTGACAACAGGGTGAGGACGCTGACGTACAACGATCGGGGCTTCCTGCAGCTCGAGACCTTCGGGCGGGAATGGGTCGGGCAGGAACCGGACGTAAGCCGCACGTACTACGGCGATTACGACAATGCCGGCCATGCCAGAGAGGTCCGGCAGGCCTCTGGGAACTCTGTCGACGAGACCATCTGGCATTACAAATACGGACCGCGTGACGAGTTGCTTGAGGTGACGCCTCCGGACCTGGGTGCCTTTGTCTACAAGTACGACCGCCTGGCGAGGCTGGAGTCGATCAAGGCACCCGTGGGCTCGGTGACGCCCGACGTGACGTATGGTTATGACTTCCTGGGTCGCGAGAAGTTGCGCACGCGGGGCACGGCCTCCTGGATTACGACCTGGACGAACGGGAACCCTGAAGTCTCGAACGAGCTGAACGAGAGGGTCGAGCGAATCCTGGACGGCCGGGGCCGTGTGGTCCACGAGGAGTTCAAGGCGGGAACGCCTACGGTGGATGCTTCGGGAACGCTGCGAGTCTTCAAGGACCTGGACTCGGTCGACTACGAGTTCAATGGCCTGGATCAGCTCAGGGAAGCGACGGAGCACCGCGGCACGAATCAGACGGTGCGCTCGCTGACCTATGACGGGCAGAACCGGCTGTGGACCATTGACAGCGGTAACTCTGACACGATCAGCTATCAGTATCATGGCAGTGGTGCGTTGCTGTCGGTGCAGTCGCCGTCGGGAACAGTGAACTACGACGTGGGGGCGCTGCAGCGGCTCAGCAAGGTGAGGCTGGCGGACGGCAGGCAGTTGGACGTGGCGTGGGAAGCGGGAGGCAGCCGGGTTGAGTCCGTAGGCGACAACGCGCTCAAGCATTCCTACTGCTATGACAACCGTGGGCGTATCGCCTCAGTGACGCACGATGCGCGTCCTGAGGGCTGCGACTCTGCGATTGGTTCACCGTACCTGCGGTACAGCTACACCTACGACAACCGTGGCAACCGGCTCACAGAGGTCGTGGACCGCACCCCGACGGGGATGCCCACGAGCACGGAGACGACGAGCTACGGTTACGACCCGGCGGATCGCCTGACGGGAGTGACATATCCAGATGGCCAGTCCGTGCTCTATGCGCTGCACAATGATGGCTCGCGTAGGGCCGAAAAGAAGGTCACGGGCTACGCAGGAAATTTGAACGAGTCTGGTTTTAATGCCGTGGGGCAGCCTCAGGAGCATCTGGAGTATTTCTATGATGCGCTGGGAGGCTTGGAGGCGACGAAGAACAAACTCGCCTCCAATGCGGTGGTCGCAGAGTACAAAACGGACCATGCCGGCCATCTTGTGAGTGAGAAGCGTGGGAATCTCACAAAGCTGTTCCATTTCGATGCTGCGGAACGTCTGGTCGAAGTGGATCAGACGGAAGGGAACCAGCTGCAGAAGGCGACGTATCAGTACGACTACGCGGGCTTGCGGCGGTCCCGCACGGTCGGCACTGCGACGACGAGGTATCTGTGGAGCGGGGAAACGCTGGTGGAAGAGCACCTGCCGAACTCAAACCCACTCCTCTATCAGCGGGGGGCAGGACTCACAGCCGCGGTTGGGACTGATCGAATTCTTCAGGATGGCCTGGGCAGTGCGGTAGGCCGCTATCAAATGTCAGGCGAGGTCACGCTGCATCGCTACGATGCGTGGGGTGTTTATCGCAACGGAACGGCTCCTGCCTCTGCGCAGGCCAGCATCGGATACACGGGGCATGCCTGGGATGCGGAAACAGGTCTGACCTACGTACAACAACGGTGGTTGGATACGAAGACGGGTCGCTTCTTGTCGCACGATTCAGTCGGCGCTGAAGGATATCTCTCTGCGCCAACTGAACTGAATCCTTGGGTATATGGTCGTGGCAATCCGCTGGTCTTTTCGGACCCGGATGGTAGATGCTCCAAGAAGTACGGGAATCGCAGTTGGAGGCTGTGTTTGGCCGAGTCGATGCAGGAGTCGGCTGAGGCGGAACTGGCGGCTGCGCGGGATGACGCGGCACGAAGTGCCGCGCTAAAGAAATACACCGATGGCGCCAAGTATGAAGAGGACACTCTTGATGATGCCGAGTTTCGCCGTAGTGTGGTGGATCCGGTGTTTTTTGGGGTTTCTGCTGGCGTGGTCGCAGGTCCAGTAATTGCGACAAGTGCTGTGCTTTCTGATGGGCTGCTTTTGTATGGTGTTTTCAATGCCTCGGTAAAGGCAACGGGAGTGGTGACTGGCGAGAAGGTTGAAATTGGGCTCGCTGGTGTGGATGTCTCTAGGTATAAGAAATGCTATGGTGAGTGGTGGGAGTGTGACCGTGTTTGGGATGGCGTAGGTGCGGGCTCGGAGTTTTTCACTGCAGGTGCCGGTAATGTGCTGGCTTCTCGGGCTTCAGGCCAGCCCCTTTTTAGTCCTCAGACTCAAAAGGCTCTCAATTCGGTTGAAGACGCCTGGGCGACTCTGAATGCGAATCCTTCCCGTGGTCATGTGAATCTCAAGCCTTGGGGGAAGGGGCAGAATCGTGGCGGGGGGCGTTATCGGAAGCCGTCAAAAGCGCCGCTGGCTGCGAGAAACAAAGCAAAGCAAGTTAGAGCGAAAGAGATGGCCGATGGAAATGATGAGGTTTCTGGAACGGCTGCCGCATTGGAGCTTCCGAATGGTCATATTTATGACGGCATGAGCACGCAGGGGCGACCTCGCGATCCTGAGCTTCATGAAGAGGTTGTGGATTTGCTTGGAAAGACTCCTAAGCATCTAAGGCCTAATCATCACGGGAAATGCGGAGAGCCTGAATGTATCTCCAAGGTCTTTAAGGCAGGAGAACAGGCAGGTCTCCGGGGCTCCAGGATGGGCACGGCCAAGGTTCGAGGGCCTTATGCTCGCAGTTTGGGCGTGGATGGTGAACCGCATGAGCCATGTGGTTCATGCCAGTGGCTCATGGAGCAGCTTGGGATAAAATATGTTGCTGACTGAGGATCGAGTTCATGGGAAAGCTGTCTGAGGTGGCCAGGGCACGTCTGGTTTCTGCTGGGTGGAAGCCAGGGCGCGATGTTCATGAACAAGTCGTTGTTTGGCGGGATGCCTTGAAGGCTCAGGGTGGATTCGAAATCTTCCCTGCTGCTGAGCGGGTGCTTAGCGAGTTTGGCGGCCTTGATATTAAGCAAGGCGGTCCGGGGATAACGGCTCGGCGGCAATCATTTGTACTTGATCCGATTGTGGGGATTAGAGATAGGGATTTTTTGCGGCGTTATGAGAAATTCCTTGGTGTCGAGCTTTATCCTATTGGGAGGACATTTGAGGACGACATGCTCTTGGTTGTTGCTAGTGATGGTCGTGTGCTTGGTGTTACTGAGGGTGTTTATCTTATTGGGATCGGAATTGTGGATGCGATGGATGCGTTGCTGGTTGGGCGGATGTCGAAATTCTTGGGGGGGGCTCCTGGGGCTTGAGGCGTAGGGCCAAGGAATCGGGTTTCTACCAACCGCTCCAAACGAAAGTGCGAGCCGAGTTGAACAGTGACGGGTGTTGTCTCCAGGTTGAGGCACTTGAACCGCGAAGTCGTTCCCGATTCCTTCTCGCAGCGTGTGGCTCTCCTGCTGCCTCCGCCCCGGCCCAAGTAGAAGCTGGGCCGTCCTCGGGTGGTCGACCGGCAGCGCTGGGGCCATCGTCTTCGTGTTGAGGACAAGCATGAGTTCGTAGATGCGCAGGGGTTGCCTCTCGCCGAGTCCGTGACGGCGGCAACATGCAGGTCACAGACGGACTCTGCCGGCTCGTCGACTTCGTGCCCGCAGTGCGGATGCCGTCGGGCCAGAGGCGGCTTCACCCACGCAAGCTGCACTGCGACTAGAACGATGTCTCCAGGAAGAACCAGCGAGGGCATCGCCTGCGTGGCATCGCCGCCCCCATTGCCAGTCCATGCGTCGAGTCCAAGAAGCGGCTAGGAAACTATCGTTGGGTCGCGGAACGCGCGCTGGGCTGGAAGAACCAGTTGCGCGGCCTTCAAGGTCACGATGAGTGCAGGGACGACGGCCACTTCGGATTCCTCGTCTCTGCTACGTCATGGTACTGCGTCGCCTCTGTTTTGACATTTATTTGGGGGTTGTTAATGGGTTGCGCTTTTCATGGGAGTGTGTGGAAATGCGAAGCCCGGGCCAGCGCATTCCTCGCGCCAACCCGGGCCTCAATCCCATCCAGATGAATCAGCGGCCTACGGCTTCTTCACGTCGTAGGACACCAGTTCCTCCAGGCGTTCCCCTTCCTCGCGGACCTTGCCCACGCCGGGGACCAGCCAGTACAGGCGCTGCTTCTCTTCCTTCACCTCGCCGCTCTTGTTCAGCTTGTCGCGCTGGACCTTGATGGCATTGGTGAACGTGCCCGCGGGCGTCGTCACCGTGACGTCCTTCTCCAGCACCTTCCAGACGTAGGTCGGATCCTTCCCCTCCGTTCCGCCCGCCGCGTAGGTGATCAGCTCCCTCACCTTGTCCTGGTGCTCCCAGGGCACGGAGGCCGGCGTCGCCGCCAGGGACTTCATCATCGCCGGGGACCAGGTCGTCGCCTTGGAGGCCAGGCCGTCCGTGACGTCTTCCTCGCGCAGGCGCACCACCAGGCCGTTGGTCAGCTCCAGCTGCCAGGAGTTCTCTTCGTAGACCGTGCCGGACTTCGTGCGGTCCTGCCGGCTGTGCACCTTCACGGCCGTCATCGTCGTGTCCGGCACCGTCTCCGGACCCTGCACCGTCACGACCTTGTTGAAGACCCCCTCCACGTCATCCGTGATGCGGTAGGTCCACGTGGAGCCTGTGGTCAGCGGCCACAGCGTCGTCAGCTCCGCCTGCTGATCCGGCTTCGTGCCGCCGCCCGTGCCCGGGTCCACCGCGTTGCCCGGCAGGTCCACCGTGCCGTCCGGGTTCGTCGTGGGCGCGCCCGGATCATTCCCCGTCGGCAGGCTGCCCCCGCCGCCACCACAGGCGGCGATGGCTCCGCACGCCGCGAACAGCACCGCCAGCTTCCTGAACTTCATACCGTCTCCTCCCGCGCGCCCTTCGCGCTCACCGCCGTCCACCGCAGGCCCCGCAAGGGCGCCCCTTCCGTCCGTCCCAACGCCGCCGCCAGGCTTCCAGGCTCCGGCTCCTCCACTTCCAGTTCCACCCGCCGCGCGGAGAAATCCATCGCGCAGCTCTTCACCAGCACGTTGCGCTCGCCCAGCGCCGCCCTCAGCGTGGCCTCCGCTCGCACCAGGTCGTCCGCCTGCGCGGACACCACCATCCGCTGCTTGGCATCCTTCGTCGCCACGGCCTTCTTCTCGAACAGGTCCAGCACGAAGAGCAGCACCGCCACGAACCCCGTGCCCACGCACGCCAGCACCAGGTTCCCGTGGCCGCATGCCATGCCCAGGCCAATCACCAGGAACAGGATGGCCGCGTCGCGCGGGTCCTTCAGCCCCGAGCGGAAACGCACGAACCCGCCCAGGCCCACCAGGCCGAAGGCCTTCGCCACGCTGTTGCCAATCACCGCGGTAATCACCGCCGCCGCCGCGCAGAGCAGAATCTGCGCCTGCACCATCTCCACCTTCGGCAGCGGCTTGCCCGTCACCATCCGCCACGGCCGCGACGACAGCAGCGCGCCAATCACCGCCGCCGCCACCAGCCGGGGGAGGATGGCCCCCATCGACAGCGACTGCAGCTCCTGCTCCACGTCCTGGAACAGGGCTCCGAACGGACCCTCCATGGGCGTCATGCCTCCTGCCGCCCGGCGTCCACTCCCAGCGTCTCCGCCAGCGCCCGCGCCGGCCGCTGCGCCTGCTCCAGCGCGCGAGCGTGCGCCACCACCGCGTACGCGTTGCGCAGCACCGGCAGCTTCCCGGCCTGCTCCTCCAGGATGCGCTCCAACAGCGCCCGCGTCTCCGCCACCAGCGGCAGCCCGCGCATCGACGACACCACCGTCGCAGGCCACCGGCGCGCCGCGGAGGCCCGCAGCTTCCACGCGGCCGGCGAGTCCATCCCGTCCACGGAGTCCAACGCCTCCTTGGTGGACTGCGCGCCCCGCTCACGCATCGCCCAGGCCCGCGGCGTGTCCACGCCGGTCAGCGAACGCAGCACCAGCTTCAGCGCTCCCTTCTCCAACTGCTCGCGCAGGCCCACCGCCACCGGCGTCTCCAGCCCCGTGGTGCTCTTCAGCACCGCCAGCCGGTCGTGCGGAATCAGCGCATCGCGCAGCGCCTCCGCGCGCTCCGTGCTCAGTCCGCCCAGGCTGCGCGCCACCTCCGAGTACAGCTTGCGCTGCATGCCCGCCTCGCGGACCACCCAGGACTCCTCGCCGTCCACACCCACCAGGCCCAGCAGCACCGCCGCCAGGTGCCCGTCCTTCAGGCCCCGCTCGCGCAGCGCCCACGCTTCCGGCGAGTCCTGGCGCTTGAGCCCCTCCAGCACCGCCGCCGGCGCCTGCGCGTACAGCCGCTGCCTCAACGCGTGCGAGCGCGGGGACGTCACGAACCCCAGACCCTCCGCCACGTCCGCCGGCACGCTCGCCGACAGCACGTCGCGCAGCGTCCACGCCGTGTCGTCATCCAGCCCATTCAGGCTGCGCGCCACCAGGCCCGGCAGCCGCTCCGCGTACGCCACCCGGCGCTGGTGCGCGGGCAGGCCCGGGATGCCGTTGAGCAGCCACGCCGCCAGCTGCGGCTCGCGCGCCTCCAGGCCGTCCACCGCCTGGAAGAAGCGCTCCTCCACATCGTCCACGGACACCGCGCCCGGCGCCGGCGGGGGAGGGGCGGGGACCAGCCGCTGCACCGGCTGCTCACGGCCCTCCAGCCGCGCGACCACCGCGTCCACCAGGCGCTGCTCCAGCACGCGCAGCGGCTGATCATTGTTCTCCAGGATGATCCACCGCGCCGGGTCCTTCCGGGCCTGCGCCAGGAACGCCTCGCGCACGCGCACCGCCAGCCCCGCGCCGACCAGACCCTTGCGGCTGTCCGCGTCGTTCTCCTTGCCGCTCTGCACCTTGCCCAGCCGCTTGCGCAGCCGCGCCAGGTCCGGGTCGACGTCCACCAGGATGACCAGGTCCGGCCACAGCCCCTGCGACGCCAGCTCGCACGCGGGCAACAGCTGCGCCTCCTTCAGGCCCCGCCCACCGCCCGTCAGCGCGAGCTGCGAGTAGAGGTAGCGGTCGGTGATGCACACGTCGCCCCGCTTCAGCGCGGGCGCGATGACCTCTTCCAACTGCTGCGCGTCACGGGCCAGGTTCAGGAAGAACTCGGCGCGCGGGCCCATCTCCAAAAGCCGCGCGTCGCGCGTCAGGTCGCGGATGCGCCGGGCGGTGGGCGACTGCAATTCGCCGCCCTCGCGCGCGTGCGCGACCTTGTAGCCCAGCCGCTTCAGCCGGGCCGCGAGCAGGTTGGACAACGTCGTCTTGCCGCTGCCGTCAATGCCTTCGAAATCGATGAACACGGTGCCCTAACCCCCTACGACCCCAACGCCACCTGATGTGAAGGCATGCACCCGCGCCATGCCCTCCGCGAACTTGCTGTACACCGTCGCTCCCCCCGGATTGAGGGCCGACAGCCACTCGGGCAGCGCCGCCCCGAGGTGCTTCACCTCCACCACCACCCGCGAGTCCTCCCACACGGGCATCCCCAGCCGCTCCACCGTCAGCGCCACGGGCGACAGGGCCAGCTCCGGCGATACGGCGTGGAAGCCGATGTCCCGGTCCACCGTCACCCGCCACTCCTGCGACACCTGGTACACGTGCCGCCGGTACGTCACCGCCAGCACCGGCGACAGGCTTCCCCCCGCGATGAGCGGCAACAGGCTCACGCCGCCCTTGATGGTGCGGCCCAGCTCCGCGCGCGGCACCCACACGCGCCGCTTCCGCGTGAGCCCGCCGCGCTCGAGCTTCACCTCCAGCACCACGCGCTCGCGGCCCGCCGCGCCCACGTCCGGCGAGTACTCCTTCGTCCTCACCTTGAGGCAGTCGTCCGGCGTGCGCAGCGCGCGCATCGCCAGCGGATGGCCCGGCTTGTCGAAGTACACCGACACGATGCGCGTGGGCGGCGGCAGGTACCCGCCCAGCTCCTGCGACAGCCTCGCGCAGACCGCCTTGGCGTCCGGGGCCTCCAGCACGCGCTTGAATTCACGCCGCAGCTTCGTCACTTCCCCTTCAGCGAACGAGATCATCTCCAGGTGTCTCCTCAACGGAAGCGGGTGGCGAGCTGCACCGACAGCTCGAGCGCGGGCGCCACGTCCCCCGGCCGGAGCGCACGCTCCGCCTGGACCTGCGCCTTGAACGAATCCGCCAACAACACGTTGAGCCCCCCCGTCACCGAATGCCCTTGCGCCTGGATGCCACCCTGCAATTGCAGCGCCTCCGCCCCCACCACCGGTTGCACCGCCCACCCGTTGTGGCCTACCGGCACCGTCCAGTAGGCCAGCACCGACTGCGACTGGAACGGCCCCAACGCCAGCCGGCCCATCGCCGCCTCACCCGTCAACGACAGCCCCCAGAGGTTCAGCTCCGCGTCCGCCGCCGTCGCGTACTGCTTCGTCCCGTCAATCACCTGCGTCAGGTACGTGCTCGTGCCCAGCGTGAGAAACTTGAACGGGCGGATGCTCAGCCGCGCGGAGCCGTCCTCGCTCAGCCGCTTCCCGGTCGCGTCCTCGCCGCCCTCGAAGAGGCCCGCGGAGAACTTCAGGCCCCACGCCTCCTTGAGCCGCATCTCGCCCATCACGCCCAGACGCCGCCCGCCCAGCGCGTTCGTCTCCGTGAGGTAGTCCTCCACCAGGCCGCGCTCCTGGATGGGCAGCCGCCACGCCGACTCCTGCGAGCGCTGCAGGAAGGGCGACTTGAAGCGGCCCGCGTACAGCCGCATGCGCTTGCCGTCGTCCGCCAGCCGGACGAACGCGTCCTTGAGGATCGTCTTGGAGGCGAGATCCGCGCTCACCTCCGCTTCCAGGTTGGACAGCGACGCGGCCACGCCCACGCGCGCGGACTCGATGCCCAGGTCGCGCTCGTACTTCTGGCGCTCGTCCGCGGCGGCCCGCGCGAACACGCGGCCGAACACGCGGATCCGCTGCTGGGGCCCGCCCTTGTCGTCCACCTTGTCCGCTTCGTCCGGCGCCTCGCCCAGCGTGTCCGCCTTGGGGCCCGTGTCCTTCTTCTTCTTCTTCTTGCCCGGCACCGCCGCGTCCGGCACCGGCGCGCCCGGCTCGGAGACCTGCTCCGGCGAACCCATGACGGGCCCCTGCGAACCGGTGGGCATTGCCTGCGCCACCGCGCCTTCCAGCGCGTCACCTGTCCCGTCCGCCGGCTTCTTCGCGTCGTCGTCCCCGGACACCTCGAGCGGCCGGTCTACTCCTTCCGCCGCCGCGTCCTCGTCTGGCTCCGGCGCCGCGCTCGCGACCGCCGGCAGGCCCAGGAGGACCGCGACGAGCAGTCCCCGCCGCCTGCTCCCCTGTGCAACCCCGGTGCCCAGGGCAGGGACGTGCACTGCCGGACATCGGGAAGTGGCGCTCGGGGCGGATGCCCCGTGACGTGACCGTGACCAGACCCAACCTGGGAAGACTTTTTCCCTCCCGGGGGCCCGCATGGCTGTAACGACGGACTGTAAGAAGGGCGGTGTTACCGATCAGCGGGCGGATCCGCCGGAGGGGCGGCGGGCTCCACTGGAGGCTCGGCACCGGACTCCACGGGTGTGGCTTCCGCAGGCGCCTGGGGCAGGGGAGGGATGGGGTGCTCCGGCGTCACGCCTCGCCGCGTGACGGCGTACAGCACCCGCGCCAGCAGGAGCCCTCCGGCGATGGCCATCAGGACGCGCCAGACCATGGGTGGAACCGGAGGCTCGCTCACGGTGAAGCGCGCGTGGGCCGACTTGGGGCGGGTGGTGAGGAAGCGCACGTCCACGTCCCACGCGCCGGCCTCGTCGGGGACGAACTCGGTGCTCCATCCCACGGCGTCGCGCGTCAGCGTGCGCGTCACCTGGCCCGGCACGCCCTCTCGGGAGAGCGCGACCGTGACGGCGCCCTGGAAGGGAGGTCCCTGGAGGTTTCCCACCGACAGTGTCAGCCGCAGCGGCTCACCGGGGCGGGGGACGGCGGGGGTGAGGACGCCGCTCAGCTGGTCCTCCGCGTCACGCCAGGAGAGGGAGAGCAGCTCGCCGCGCCGCTCCACCTTGATCTGATCCGACGCGGGGGCCGCGGCGGCATGCAGGGCCAGCAGGCAGGTCATGACGACCCACCCCAGCAAGGCGGTTGAGCGGCTTTGCCTCATGGACCGCTGTCCCCTAAGATGCGCTGCCCTGTCACCTTCCACCAAGCTTGCTCCCCCCGGGGAGTCCCCGGGATGAATCCTCAAGCATTCGGGAAATATCAGCTCGTCAAGAAGCTCGCCACGGGCGGCATGGCCGAAGTCTGGCTTGCGCGTCAGTCCGGAATCGAGGGCTTCCAGAAGGAGCTTGTCGTCAAGCGCATCCTCCCGCACCTGGCGGAGGACCGCGAGTTCGTGGAGATGTTCAAGAACGAGGCGCTGATCGCCGCGCGCTTCAATCATCCGAACATCGCGCAGGTCTACGAATTCGGCGAGGCCAACGGCACCTATTACATCGCCATGGAGTTCATCCACGGCGAGGACCTGGGCCGGGTCATGCGCAAGGCCAGCGGGATGAACCAGTGGATCGCCCGTCCGCTGGCCATCCGCATCGTCGCGTCCGCGTGCGAAGGCCTCTACTACGCGCACAGCCGCAACGATGACCGCGGCCAGCCGCTCAACGTGGTGCACCGCGACATCAGCCCTCAGAACATCCTGATCAGCTTCGATGGTTCGGTGAAGCTGGTGGACTTCGGCATCGCGAAGGCCGCGGACCAGGCTTCGATGACGAAGTCCGGCGCCATCAAGGGCAAGTTCGCGTACATGGCGCCCGAGCAGGCCGCGGGCAAGCACCTGGACCGGCGCGCGGACATCTTCGCCATCGGCCTGGTGCTGTACGAGATGCTCACCGGGCACCGGCCGCTCAAGAAGGACTCGGAGCTGGCCACGCTGCAGGCGGCCATGGAGTGCTCCATCCCGTCCCCGTCCGAGGTGGCCGACGTGCCCCGGGACATGGACCACGTGGTGATGCGCGCCCTGGCCAAGAGCGCGGATGACCGCTACGACAACGCGCGCGAGTTCCAGACCGCGCTGGAAGAGCTGCTCGTCAACGAGCGCTGGCTCGTCACCTCCGGGCAGATTTCGGAGCTGATGAAGACGCTCTTCGCGGATCGTCTGGATGACGAGCTCAAACAGGGCCAGGTCATGCCCTTGGGCGAGGACTCCAACACCGCGCCGCCCCGGCCGCCCCCGGACATGAACTGGGAGGCCCCGCCGGGTGAGTCGCGCGAGCGCTCGCGAAGCAACGCCACCCGCACGGGCTCCGCGCCCCGCCGCGCCACGGGCATGTCCCCCGCGCTGGCGGATGATCCGAACGAATACGACGCGCCGTCGCTCACAGGCGTGGAGCAGCCGCCGCCGCGGCGCCGCTCCAGCGTGTCGGAGCCGGCCGTCCGGCGCGGCACGTCCACCAGCAACCCGAACGCGACGCAGATTGCCCGCACCAACTCGCGCTCGGACCTGCGCAGCCAGTCCGTGGACGACGTCCCTCCGCCCCGGCGCACGGCGTCGCGCGCCATGCCGGTGTCGGAGCCGCCCATGCGTTCGCGCTCGGGCGTGCATCGCATGGAGCTGGAGGACGACGAGCGCACGCGCCTGCCGCCGCCGGATGATGAGACGGAGCCCGCGCCCGCGCCGCCGCCTCCGCGCCGCCGCACCAGCACCAGCACCAACCAGTCCGCCGTGGAGCCTCCGCGCCGCCGCACCTCCAGCCGCGTGGACGCTCCGCGCGCGCGCCCGGTGGCCCCGCCGGTGGATGACGAGGACTCTGGCGAGCGCCGTCCGTCGCGCTCCAGCGCCCCCTCGCTGCCGGAGCCGGTGAAGCCCCGGGGCGGCAGCGTGCGCACGCTGGTGACGGTGGGCCTCGTCGTGGGCCTGCTCGCGCTGGGCGTGCTCTTCCGCGAACCCATCACGCTGGCGCTCACGTCCAAGGCCGCGGACGCGCAGGGCGTGTGGCTCACGGTGAACACCAACCAGCCGGTGAAGGTGTCCGTGCGGCACACGGAGCGCTGCAACAGCCCGGAGCCGGTGACGATGCTGGGCACCGCGCCGCTCACGCGCGTGCAGGGCGCCCACCTGCAGGACACGCTCATTCTGGAGAACGACGCCCAGGGCATCTACCTGGAGGACTCGGAGGAGCTCGCGTTCGGCGCGCCGGGCGAGCTGAAGACCTTCGAGCGCAGCTTCAAGGAGGGCACCCTCAAGCTGAAGATCACCCCCAAGGGGATGACCACGGGCCTGACGGTGTACCGGAACAACCAGATGATGGGCAGCGCCAACACGACGCTCAAGCTGATGGAGGGCAAGCAGATCCTGGAAGTGCGCGGCAAGCAGCTCAAGGAGCCCGTCGCCTTCGAGGTCACCATCAAGCCGGACGAGACGACGGAGCAGCCCTTGAATCTGGCCGACGCGAACTAGTAGCGCGGCAGGGCAGGGTCCACGGTGCGCGAGTACAGGTCGATGCCGCCCTGGAGCGACACGGCCTCCAGGCCCCGGTCGATGAGGTACGCGGCGCCGTCCAGGCTGCGCACCCCGTGGTGGCAGTAGACGACCACGGGGCGGCCCCGGAAGGACTCCAGCTGCTCGTGGAAGTCCTCCAGCTCCGGCAGGGGCATCAGCACAGAGTGGGGCAGGGCCACCCACTCGTGCTCGTGCGGGAAGCGCACGTCCACCAGCACGGGGCGCGACTCGGGAGGGCCGGCCAGGCGCCGGGCCAGCTCGGCGGGGGTGATTTCGGGGATGGGCATGGGGGTTATCTTCTGTTGAGCCGGGAAGGGGCCCGTCAGGTCCCTTGGCTTTTCGGGCGCCAGGGCGTTATGTGGCGTCGTCTACGAGGAGATTGAAGCACATGGATACTTCTACCGCCGTCACCGGCTCCACGCCGGCCTCCCAGCCCGCCGCCTCCGAGTCCGTCGTCCTGACGGCCGCCGCCATCGCACAGGTGAAGACGGTCATCCAGGCCCAGGGCTTCCAGGGCTACTTCTTCTCCATCCGCGTGGTGCCCTCCGGCTGCAGCGGCCTGGGCTACGACCTGAACCTCGTCAAGGAGATGAAGGCCGGAGACCAGACGTGGGAGCAGGACGGAGTGACGATCGCCACCGACGCGCTGAGCGCCCAGTACCTCTCGGGCACGCACATCGACTACGTCACCAGCGTCACCGGCGCGGGCTTCAAGTTCGAGAACCCCAACGCCAAGTCGTCCTGCGGCTGCGGGACGTCGTTCACCACCTGATTCGCCAGCTGGCGAATCGTCGTGGATGAAGGGCCGGGATGGGACGCCAGGCAGGCGTGCCCCCGGCCCTTCGTTCGTTCAGGCTCCGGCCACGGGCTTCATCACCTTCATCCAGTTCTGCTCCCCCTGGCCGCGGTTGCGGCGCTGGGCGCGGCGGGCCTCCGCCTCCTGGAAGGCCTGGCGCTCCGCCTCCGACTCCAGGAGCAGCGGCGGCACGGGCACGCCCTTGCCGTCCTGGCCCTGCGCCACGAAGGTGAGCAGCGCGCTGGCGGTGAGGTGCCGCTCACCGGTGAGCGGGTTCTCCGCGTGCACGGTGACGCCCACCTCCAGCGAGGTGCGGAACGCCGCGAGCACGCGCGAGTGCAGGAGGGCAATCCAGCCCACGCGGATGGGGGCGTGGAAGTGCAGGTCGTCCATGGACGCCGTCACCACGACCTGACGGCAGTGGCGCTGGGCGGCCACGGCGCCGCAGATGTCGATCCACTGCATCACCTTCCCGCCGAACGCGGCGTTCAGGTTGTTGGCGTCCGGAGGGAGGATGAGCTGCGTCATCACCACTTCGGAGTCGCGCGGGCTCTTGGGGCTGAGGTCGTGCATGGCGCGACTGAGCGTCGCACGAAACGGCGCCGCGTCAGGCCAGGAATGCGGAGACGCGGTCCATGAACTCCTCGCGGCCCGCGCCGCGGCGGATGTCCTGCTTGGAGACGTCCACCACCAGGCACTCCACGCCGTACTTCTCCTGGAGCACCTGCGGGAAGCCCGCGTAGTAGCCGTTGAGGCCCTTGAGGAAGGGCCTCCCGATTCCCTTCTCCTCCGCGCGGCCGCGCGTGCGGATGCGCTGGAGCAGCACCTCCTCCGACGGCACGTCGAAGCAGATGACCTTGTCCGGCCGCACGATGTGGCGCGACAGCCGCTGGAAGTACTCGTAGTACAGGTCCAGCTCCGCGTTCGTCATGTGCCCCAGGCCGTGCAGGTACTTGGCGAAGATCTCCGGGTCCTCGTAGAGCGTGCGGTCCTGAACGCAGCTCTTGCGGACGGAGTGGATGAGCTCGTGGTGCTCCACGCGCCGGATGAGGAACTCCAGCTGCAGCGTGAACGACCACCGCGACATGTCGCCGTAGTAGTCACGCAGGAAGCGGTTGTCGATGACGGGCTCGTCGAAGAGCTCGAAGCCGAAGCCCTGGCTGATGAGCTTCGCGGCCGTCGTCTTGCCCGCGCCGATGTTGCCCGCGAGCGCCACGAAGCGCTTGGCGCGCGGCACCTTCACCTTCGCCTTGAGCGTGTTGCGAGCGGCGGGCTTCGTGTCGGCGTCGGCCGGGGGCGGCGCCTTGGTCGAGGGCTCGGTGCGGGACGTCGCCGGACGCGCGCGGGCGGTGGAGCGGGGCATGGAGCCCGAAGGCTTAACCCGGCTTTCCAGAGGCGTCCATTCGCTGGCGGAGCAGGTCCGGCCGGTCGGTCATGATGCCGCCAATGCCTTCCTGGATCAGCCGGTCCATCTCCGCCGGATCATCCACCGTCCACACGTTGATCCACTTGCCGCGCTCGGCCGCGGCCTTCAGCAGCGCGTCGTCCACCAGCCGCACCTCGCCGAAGTACAGCGGCATGTCGAGCACGCTGTAGCGCGCGTCCTCCGGCGGCGCCTCGCCCGCCTTGAGCGCCAGGACGAACGCGGCCAGCGCGTCGCGCGGGTAGAAGTGGCACGCGTCGGGCAATTCTTCGTGCAGCCGCTCCGCGATGACGTCCTGCTCGCTGCCCAGGCACACGCGGCCCAGGGCTGCTTCCTCGGTCAGCAGGCGAGCGAGCACGGCTTCCGCGCCCGGCACGTCCGGCTTGAGCTCCACGTTCAGGCGCAGGGTGGGGAAGGCGCGCAGCACCTCGCGCAGCGTGGGCAGGCGCACACCCTGGCCTCGGAAGGGGAAGGTGCGGCCTTCGTCCGGCGTGAAGCGGTGGCCCGCGTCCAGCTTGCGCAGCTGGGCCAACGTCAGCGCCGCGAGCGGACCTTCCCCGTCGGTGCAGCGCTCCAGCGTGTCGTCGTGCGCAACGATGACTTCACCGTCGCGCGACAGGTGCACGTCCAGTTCCAGCATGTCCGTGCGGTGGGTGTGGACGGCGCGCTGGAAGGCCTCCAGCGTGTTCTCCGGCGCGAGCAGCGCTCCGCCGCGGTGCGCGATGTGGAGCGTGGGCTTCAGCCCATCAAGAAACATGTCGCGCGGCAGCATGATCCACCTATTCTTGAATTGACGATGGTGTGACGGACAGGGCCCCGGTCCGTTCCTTGCCGGCCCTACTACCCCACCGGTATAAGGGCCTGAATCCTCAGCCCGACCGGCGTCGGACTTCAACCACCTCGGCGCCCTTCACCTCCCGGAGAATTTCAAATGGAACTGCGCACGAAGCTGGGCGCCGCGGCCTTCCTGGCTGCCGCGGCGATGGCCACCGCGGCCGGCTGTGGCGGTCGTGACGACGACAACCCCACTCCCACCCCCGACGCCGGCTGCACGGGCGTCTGCAGCACCGACGCGGGCTCTGACGCGGGCACGAACACCGACGCGGGCACTGACGCGGGCACCGGCGACGCGGGCCCCACCGCCAACCAGATCGCCGCGACGCGCAAGGTGTCGTTCGGCACCAAGGCGACGCTGCGCGACGTGGTCGTCTCGGGCATCCACTACGAGAAGCTCAGCGACCAGGGCAACGGCTCCTGGCGCTCGTACTTCTGGGTGACGGATCCGGCCGCTCCGAAGGAGGGCCTCTTCATCCATAAGTTCTACACGGACACGCCGGACGCGTATCACCCGCAGCTCGGCGACACCGTCGACATCGTGGGCTACTTCGGCACGGAGCCGAACAACTCGCCGTTCACCGGCCGCCGCCACCACCTGGCCAATCAGCAGACTCCCGCGGTGCCCCTGGCCATCACGCCCAAGCTCACGGACGCGGGTACGGCGAACCTGCCCCCGGCCAACGAGGTGACGGTGGATGAGCTGACGGCGTCGCTCGCGGCGGCCCAGAACAGCGCGGCATACCTGGGAACGCGCGTGCACCTGGCGGGTCCGCTCACGCTGACCAACCCGCAGCCCTCCCAGCTCCAGCGCCTGGACAACGAGGACGCGGGCACCCTCTTCTACGGCTTCGAGGTCACAGGCGGCATCCTCGTCTACCACGACAAGACGCGTGACCGGTCCGACGGCGGCTTGGGCTGCGACTACCAGAAGGCGGCCCTGGATGGCGGCTCGGTGACGTTCCCCAACGGCATCACGGGTGTCTGGGATACCTACACCTTCGCGGGCTGCATCAACGGCAGCTCCAACATCACCAGCTGCGGCACCGGCGGCAATGACCGGGACAGCGGCGTGCCGGGCACGGACCAGCGCTACACCTACACCATCATCCCGCAGGGCTGCGAAGACCTGCCGGGCGAGGTGGTAGTCCCCGAGTAATCCGCTTTCGCCTGATGCCTTCCCCGTCCGCCTCCCAGGGCTCACCTGCCCTGGGGGGCGGTCGTGTTTCAGGGGCCCGAAAGTTCGCGTGCTCCGCAGGGCCTGCCTAGAGTCCGACGCCGGGCGGGTCGGACGGCTCCCCCCGGGGCGGGAATGCAGGTAGGCTCCGGACACGCTTCAAAGTTCCACCCGCGGCCCACACCTTCCACGTCCTTGAGCTCGCCCCAGACGGCCACCCCGTTCGGCAAATACCTGCTCATCAAGCGCCTCGCGCTGGGCGGGATGGCGGAGCTTTTCCTGGCGCACAAGCCGCCGGATCCCACGCTGGTGGTCATCAAGCGGATCCTCCCGTACCTCTCCGAGGAGCCGGAGTTCGTCCAGATGTTCCTGGACGAGGCGCGCATCGCCGCCCAGCTCCACCACCCCAACATCGTGCAGGTGCACGAGCTGGGGAAGGAGGGGGACAACATCTTCATCTGCATGGAGTACGTGGAGGGCGTGGACCTGCGCCGCGTGCTCGCGGAGGAGTTCAAGTTCGGCGCCTCCATGCCGTACGGCGTCGCGGCGAAGATCTGCGCGGCCATCGCCGCGGGCCTGGACCACGCGCACTTCAGCCGCGGCGTGGATGGGCGCCCGCTGGAGCTGATCCACCGGGACGTCTCTCCGCAGAACGTGATGATCGCCTACGACGGGCGCGTGAAGCTCGTCGACTTCGGCATCGCCAAGGCCGGCGCGTTCATGGAGCGCAGCAAGCCGGGCGTCATCAAGGGGAAGTTCCTCTACCTCTCCCCTGAGCAGATTCTTCAGGATCGGTTGGATCACCGGGCGGACATCTACGCGCTGGGGGTGATGCTCTACGAAATCACCACCGGCAAGCAGCCCTTCCACCGCCCCACCACGGAAGGCATCCTCTACGCCATCCGCTACGAGGAGGCGACGCCGCCGCACCTGGTGCGCCCGGACTACCCGGAGGTGCTGTCGCGCATCGTGATGCGGTGCCTGGTGAAGGACCGCACCCAGCGCTACCAGCGGGCCTCCGAAGTGCGCGACGACCTGCACGCGTTCCTCGCGTCCGGCGTGCTCAAGCAGAGCCTGGACGTGGCGCAGTACATCGCGCGGCTGTTGGGGGAGAAGGAGGAGCGCACCGTGCTCCACATCCCCCCGGCGAAGCGCGCGGGCCGGCACGAAGCCACGCTGCCGCTGCCGTCCCTGCGCACGCCGCTGCCGCCCCCGGTGCCGGACCTGCCGGAGGACACCGCCGCGCGCACGCTGCCGCTGGCCGACGCGGAGGACACCGCCGCGCGCACGCTGCCCCTCACGGAGGACACGTCGTCGCGCACGTCTCCGCTCGACGAGGACACGGGCGCGCGCACCCTGCCGCTGGGCGGGACGGCGTCGCAGCCCCGGGGGCCCTCGGCGCTGACGCCCGTGGGGCTGGTGTCCCGGCCTCCCGCGCGCAGGCCCACGGCGGAGGCCGCGGCGCTGCGCACCTGGGACGCGGAAGAAGGGGAGCCGGAGACGCAGATGGCGCGGCCGCGCGACCTGCCCTCGGGCCACGACGACGACGATGACGACGGCGAGTCCACCGCGGTCGGCACGATGCCCGGCGCTCCCTCGCCGCGCCGCCACCTGGAGCCCGTGTTCGAGGCGGAAGCCTGGGACGAGGAGGAGGAGCAGGAAGAGGAGGACGACGAGGGCGACTCCACCGTGCCGCTGCGCGCGCGCCGCCCCCGGCCCGTCGCGCCCACGCCCGCACCGGCGCGGCGCAATGGCCCACCGGAGCCCACCGCGCGCTCCGGGTCGGGAGACCGTTCGCGGCGTCCGTCGACCGGCGTGGCCATGCCTCGCGGCGCGGGTGGCGGGGATGATCCGTTCGCGCCCACGCCGCGTCGCACGCCGGAGGGACGCGCGACGACGCCGCCACCTGGCCCGCGTCGGCCGGGCATGGCGTCCGCCAACGACGGCCGCTCCGAGCCGCTGTCCTCCGGTCCCCGCCGCATGGGGGACGACGGCCGGTCCGAGCCGCTGTCCTCCGGTCCCCGCCGCATGGGAGACGATGGCCGGTCCGAGCCGCTGTCCTCCGGTCCCCGCCGCATGGGGGACGACGGCCGGTCCGAGCCGTTGTCCTCCGGTCCCCGCCGCATGGGGGACGACGGCCGGTCCGAGCCGTTGTCCTCCGGTCCCCGCCGCATGGGCGACGATGGGCGCTTGTCGCAGCCTCCGGGCCCGCGCCGGGGCGCCTCCGCGTCCAGCGACGCGAACCGCTCCGCCCCGTCCGGAAACTCCGGGGCTCGCAACGTCCGTCCTCCGCCGCGGCCGTCACCGGAAGACGACGAGCGCTTCAACACCGACCCGGGGCCCTCCGGGGTGAGCCTCACGGACCCGACGCCCGTCATGACCGGAGACCCGGACGACGACGAGTCCACCGTCGGGTTCCAGGCGCCGCGAAGGCCGCCGCCCCGTCGGGTCGTGCGCGCGCCCGTCAACGAGGACGAGGACTACGACGACGAGGGGCCCGACACGCTCGACGCCTCCCGGTCGCCCCGGCGGTCGCGCGCCATCGTGCTGGTGGCGGGCGTGGTGCTCGTGGCCGTGCTGGGCCTGGGGCTCGCGTGGATGATGGGCTTCTTCAGTCCGGAAGCGCAGGCGCCTCCCGCGCCCATGAGGGGGCCTCCGGCGGGAGGCCCGGCGCGGCCCGGTCCCCAAGGAACGGCCCCCGTGAAGGCGCCCGCGCCACCCGCTCCTGTTCCGGCCGAAGTCGCGCCGCCGAAGTCCGCTGAACCCGCCCTCGCGGACACCGCCGCGCGGCAGCCCGCTGAACCCGCCCTCGCGGACACCGCCGCGAGCCCGCCAGACTCAGGGAT
>NZ_RAWQ01000540.1:0-379 GCF_003668965.1 Corallococcus sp. AB030 | reverse complement strand
ACGTGAAGCGATTCCTTATCTGGACAAAGCCATGAAAGCTGGCGTTCAGGAAGCCTATCTTGCTGCAGCCAATAATTATATTGCGCTGGAACAGAAAAAAAATGCGGCTCAAACCTTGGCAAACTATAAAGTGAAATACCCGCAAGAAGCTGAAGTGGCAGACCGTCTGATTCAGGAAATTGAGAAACAAGGTCGCTGGAATGTTTGGCAAGTTCTGCAAACCGCAAATCAAGCTCCAGCTGCTGCAACGCCTAAAACGCCATAATCAGAATTTTTCTTCTTTCTCTGATTACAAATAGACTGCTACGGCGGTCTATTTTTATGAGAAAAAATTAGTAAAATACAAACCATTATCCAAACTTACAACTTAAATTCAGTG
>NZ_RAWQ01000539.1:0-382 GCF_003668965.1 Corallococcus sp. AB030 | reverse complement strand
ATTTCCAGCGCCACCCCAATGCCGGGGTGCCAATGCGCGAGCTTGCCTGGGGTGACGGGGTAGTAGCTGAACATGAAATCCCACACCGGGTGCCGCTCACCGCGGGTGCGCCTTTCTCGAGCCGCCGCAGTGAGCTCTTCCACCTTCCGCACGTGCTTTTCGCGCTGTGCGGTCCATTCGGCGTGGGAGAGGATCTTAGTCATCGTGGGTCCAGTCTCGCACTGTTCCCACCAACTCCTCAATGATGTCCTCCAAGGTCACAATTCCGACGATCGCGTTGGTGTCATCCTTCACCGCAGCCATGTGGCTGGAGGTCTGGCGCATCCGGCGCATCGCGGTATCAAAGTTCTCATTGAGGGGAACGATGATCAGATCACGAACA
>NZ_RAWQ01000538.1:0-384 GCF_003668965.1 Corallococcus sp. AB030 | reverse complement strand
GCGAGTTCGCGGGAGCCACTGAAGGCCCCCAACCTTGCCGAGGCATAGCGAAGTGCACGTTGGTGCACGTCGTCGAGAAGTGTCTCCCGTGCCGCGTCGTCACCGGATCGCGCTGCTGAGACCAGCGCGGCGATGGACGAGGCTTCCCCGTTCACTTCCTCCATCGCTGTTGGGGTCGTGAGCGTTACATGGCGGCGCGCGGAACTCACCCGGGGCCATTCGGCCTCGGGTGAGGAGTATCCGGTCTCGCTCGTCATGCGGGCCTCTCCAAGGGGCTGCTGCGTGCTGTCGGACGGGCTTCCGCCTGCTCGTTTCTGGGCGGGCGGTCGCGCTTCAGTATTCCGATCCGACGGTACTGCCTGTCGCGCTCTGACGGTGTGTGGG
>NZ_RAWQ01000537.1:0-384 GCF_003668965.1 Corallococcus sp. AB030 | reverse complement strand
ACTCTTGACAATTTCAATCCATGCTTTCGAGTACCTGAACGGCAACCTTTGACCCCCTGGGTTCCTTACTTCCCTTCATTTCAAGATGCTTCCCAATCCTTCATTCTCCGCTGTCTTTATTCTTCTCGGCTTGGTAGTTTCGTGCAATTGTAAGTCCATAAGTAGTCAGCGAGTCATCCTCTACTGATAAAGCCAGCATCTATCCTCACCTCACGTAACCCTTCTTTTCACACCAACTCCGCGCTAGATATACCTTCTCTTGCAAGCAGAGCACTTCCGAACGCGCCGAATGGCTACACTCCCCTGGCAGACGATTGTCCATCGGCTAGGCCCCGGATCCGAAGCGCAACGGGACTGTCAAGAAACGAAACGGCATGGCTGAAG
>NZ_RAWQ01000536.1:0-385 GCF_003668965.1 Corallococcus sp. AB030 | reverse complement strand
GACCTGTGGCGCATCGTCTCCTTCGACGAGTCCAACGACCCCGCCCAGAACCTCACCGCCTCCTTCGAGGCCGCCCTCCAGCAGGTGGACGCCCACCTGGAAGCCCTCATCCGCTCGGATGTCCGCTCGGCGGGCGACGCCAACGAATTCCTCGTCGAGGCCATCGTCGAAGCGACGTTCGAGCCGCTGCCTTCTCCCCGCTCCACCGCGTTCCCCGGTGACAACGCGGGGGCTTCTGGCCAGACTGGGGACGAGTTGTCCGGTGACCTGGACGACTGGGATTTTGACGAGGACGACGTGGCGGCCGAAGACCCCTCCAACCCCGACGAAGCCTCCAAGCTCCGGCGCCAGCGCCTCCTTCGCCGCGCCATGGAGAACATGGGCA
>NZ_RAWQ01000535.1:0-388 GCF_003668965.1 Corallococcus sp. AB030 | reverse complement strand
GGCTATGTAGGGACGGGGATGCTGCACGCGGCGGTGGCGGGGGATGTGTTCACGTCGCCCAGCACGGACGCGGTACTGGCGGCGATCCGAGCGGTGGCGGGGACGGCGGGGGCGCTGCTCATCGTGAAGAACTACACGGGGGACCGGCTCAACTTCGGGCTCGCGGCGGAGCTGGCGCGGGCGGAGGGGATTCCGACGGAAGTGGTGGTCGTGGCGGACGACGTGGCTCTGCGGGACACGGTGGAGCCCGAGCGGCGCCGGGGCATTGCTGGCGTGGTGCTGGTGCACAAGGTGGCGGGGGCGGCGGCGGCGGCGGGAGCGTCGCTGGCGGAGGTGGCGCGCGAGGCCTCCGAAGCGGCTGCGGCGCTGGGCAGCATGGGCGTGGCGC
>NZ_RAWQ01000534.1:0-388 GCF_003668965.1 Corallococcus sp. AB030 | reverse complement strand
CTTGTAACTGCTCACCAGTTCGTCGGTGCTCACACCCACGATGAGCGTATCGCCCAGTCCGCGGGCGTATTTGATCATTTTCAAGTGGTTCGAGTGGAACATATCGAAGGTTCCGGAGGTGTAAACCACGATTTTGTTTTTTCCGTACATCTTTTTCTGCTTTGTGGCGCACGCTAAGGTGCACCGCACCGATTATTATTGCTTGATTTTCTTCGCGAGTTTGCCGAGAAAGCGGCGCAAACTGTAGCGCCCGAACTTCTGTCGCAGGATACCCGGCAGACATTTGATATAGTAAGCGGTCTGTCCCGACTCCCAGAGCGTGCGCATCCACACGCCCTGCTTCGGCACTCCGCAGCTGTTCCACGGTTTTTCCGCACCGATGTAGTGC
>NZ_RAWQ01000533.1:0-389 GCF_003668965.1 Corallococcus sp. AB030 | reverse complement strand
TAAATAATGTTAGGAATTTGCTGTTCATATAATGAACTACTAACAATTTCTATAGCAATACCACCTATAAAGTCATCTCTACCATATAACTGTATCGTTTCT
Source organism: Corallococcus sp. AB030 (assembly GCF_003668965.1). Lineage (NCBI taxonomy): Bacteria > Pseudomonadati > Myxococcota > Myxococcia > Myxococcales > Myxococcaceae > Corallococcus > Corallococcus sp. AB030. The sequence continues at coordinate 287 of NZ_RAWQ01000533.1, read as the reverse complement.
TTTAAACGGTTCTATTTTAATTTTTGAGAGAAACCTTTAGGAATTTGCATGCTTAAAATAGCTTCCTTTTTAGTAACATCATCTTCAATATAACTTTCATCTTAATCGACTTTTTTAATAGTTACATAGTCAGATTGTTTAATTTTATTGACGAATGATTTTGATGCAGTGGTTTGGTCTAAATCTTGAATGGTAATCGGTATTTTGAAGTTGTCATGTGCTACACGGTAACCGATACCAATAAGTACGAGTTCGATGACAATGGTTGTTACGAGCAAGATGTATTG
>NZ_RAWQ01000532.1:0-390 GCF_003668965.1 Corallococcus sp. AB030 | reverse complement strand
ACATTCACCAGACTCTCCTCCTTCACGAAGTGGTCGTGTGCACCCATCACAATCTCCCATGCGTACCGTTTGGGTAGGGTCTTGCCATCCTTGAACCACAGAATCATCTTCTCCACGAATTCTTGGGTCATGTAATATTTCCCGTCTTCAGAAGGGAGATTTGGACCAGTATAGGTAGGGTCGATCTCACATCCGCCTGGTATGGTGCTTCAGCAAAACTCTGCGCTCTGAGATGAGGATGGCGGCATACCTTCAACAATGATCTCCCTACACCGGTCTACAGGGTTCTTCTCGCCTTCTCGCTCGATAGCCTATTTCAGACGGTCATAAGCTACAGAGCTTAAATTTTAAATCATGATAATCGCCTTCTCGAATTCGATCTTCCTGATC
>NZ_RAWQ01000531.1:0-391 GCF_003668965.1 Corallococcus sp. AB030 | reverse complement strand
AAGAAGAAGGGGAAGGACGCCAAGGCCGCCCCCGCCGCTCAAGCCCCGGCCGCCGCCAAGGCCCCCGTCCCCACCGAGTACACGTACGTGCTCGTGCTGGACAAATCCGGTGAGCGCCAGCTGCGCGTGGCGCCCAACACCGGCGCGCCCGAGGACGCCACCTTCAGCGACCGCGGCTTCATCATCGACGGGCTCCAGGGCCCCGCGCGAAACCTGGCCACGCTGGTGCTGGAGCTGCCGCGCGACCCCGTGCGCCCCGGCGAGACGTGGCCCCTGGGCACCGAGCTCACCACGCCGGACGCCCTGGGCACCCTGTTCCGCCGCGCCCCCGGCGGCGAGCGCCACAACCGCGTGAAGCTCGTCTCCGTCACCCCGGGTGACAACGGCGAGC